>JAYTAJ010000035.1:0-5154 GCA_043737575.1 Myxococcales bacterium
GGCAACGCCTGCGGCGTCGGCGAGAGCTGCGTCGCCAGCGAGTGCGCGGCGACCTGCGCGCCGCCGACCACGACCTGCGGCGGCACCTGCGTCGACACCGCGACGTCGGCTGCGCACTGCGGCGCGTGCGATGCGCCGTGCGGCGCCGGCATCGCGTGCGTCGCGGGCGCGTGCGCCAACCCGCTGGCGCTGGTGCAGACCAGCCTGATGGATCGCACCGTCGATCGCGATCTGTTCGTGCTGCAGGACCTGACGTTCGCGCTGACCAAGCTGAACCCGACGACGTTCGCCGGCAGCCGGGTGATCGATCACGCGGTCCTGCCCGACGGCAGCATCGTCCTGGTCGCGGCCCAGACCGAGGACGTGTTCGAGCTGTTCCACGTCTCGTCGCGCGGCGGCACCCTCACCCGCCTGAGCGGTGCGCTGGTCGTCGACGGCGACGTCCAGCCCGGCCTCACGATCAGCGCCGACGGCCGCACGATCCTCTACCGCGCCGATCAGACGGTCGACGAGACGATCGATCTGTACGCGGTCGCGGTCGCCAACCCCGGCGTGACCGTCAAGGTCAACGGCACGCTGGTCGCCGGCGGCGACGTGTCGCGGGTCGTCGCGATCTCGGCGAACGGCAACCGCGCGGCGTACATCGCCGATCAGGATCTCGACGACACCAACGAGGCCTACACCGTCGATCTGTCGACCGCGACGCCCGGCGCCAGCGTGAAGATCAGCGAGGACCTCGGCCAGTCGGTCTGGGATCTCCAGATGGCGCGCGACGGCAGCAAGGTCGTCTACCGCGGCGGCTTCGGGCCGTTCCTCTACGCGGTCGATCCCGCCAACCCCGGCACCGTCGAGGCCATCTTCAACTCCGACGGCGGCGAGGGCTTCGTCGAGGGCTACCAGCTGGTCCCCGACGGCTCGGCGGTGGTCTACACCTACTCGTCGTTCCTGAACGCGTCCTTGTGGCACGCGCCGCTGGTGACGCCACCGTTCAGCTCCGCGCGCCTCGCCGACGGCGATCTCGGCGGCGTCCGCGCCGATCTGGTGGTGTCCGCCGATCGATCGCAGGTGTACTTCCGCAAGACCCAGCCGGCCTACGACACGGTGTTCAAGGTCGACGTCGCGACCGGCACCCTCACGCGGCTGTCGTACGACGCCGACGAGCCGACCCAGCGCGTCGCCGACTTCGCGCTGTCGCGCGACGGCCGCAGCCTGGTGTTCCGCGCCGGGGCCGACGGCGCCGAGGGTGGGTTCCCGCAGCCAGGCACCGATCCGCCGTCGACGGTCGAGCGCGCCGCGCCGACCATCCACCACGTCGATCTGTCGACCACGCCGCCGGGCGCCCCGGTCCAGCTCAGCCCGCCGCTCGGCAAGGGCAACGACGGCATCGGCCCCGGCTACGCGGTCACCAACGACGGCCGCGTGCTGTACCGCGCCGACTTCGATCAGATCGGCTTCAGCGATCTGTACCTGTCGGCGGTCGCGACCGCACCGACGATCCGCCGGGTCAGCCCGCCGCTCGACCAGACCAGCGACGCCACCGACGTCTCGCTGATCACGCTGTTCTAGCGATCGTGCGACCGCGCTCCAGCGTCCGCGGCATCGAGTGGCCCGCGCTGCCCGACGCGCGGACGTCGACGTTGTTCGCGCTGCTGTGGCAGCTCGAGCAGAGCGAGTGGTGGTCGGCCGACGAGCTCGGCGCGCTCCAGCAGCGCCAGCTCGCCGCGGTGTTCGAGCACGCCGCGACCACCGCGCCGCACTACCAGCAGTCGCTCGACGGCCTGACCGTCGACGACTGGCGCCACGTCCCGATCCTCACCCGCCACGATCTGATCGCCGCGGGCCCGCGCCTGTCGAGCCGCCGCTATCCGGGCCAGCACGGCGACGCCCACGAGACCATCAGCTCGCGCTCGACCGGCGAGCCGGTGCGGGTCCGGATGTCGGACGTCGTCGGGACGTTCTGGCAGGCGCTGACCTTGCGCGATCACGCGTGGCACCGCCGCGATCTATCGGCGCGGCTCGGCGCGATCCGCTACCTCGGCGACGCCGTCCCCGATCCGACCGGCGCGCGCTCGACCGGCTGGGGCCCCGCCACCGCGGGCATCGCGCCCGACGCGCCGCTGTCGGTGCTGTCGCTCGCCACCACCACCGCGCAGCAGGTCGCGTGGCTGTTGCGCGAAGATCCGGCGTACCTGCTGGTCTACCCGACCGTCCTCGGCGCGATGCTGCGCGTCCTCGCGACGATGCCCGATCGGCCGCGCGGGTTGCGCGAGGTCCGCACCGTCAGCGAGGCGCTGTCGCCCGACACCCGCGCGCTGTGCCGCGACGTGCTCGGCGTGCCGCTGGTCGACGCCTACTCGGCGCAGGAGGTCGGCTACGTCGCGCTGCAGTGCCCCGACCACCCGCACTATCACGTCCAGGCCGAGCGGCTGCTGGTCGAGATCCTCGACGACGACGGCGCGCCGTGTCGACCCGGCGCGATCGGCCGCGTCGTCGTCACCGACCTGCACAACTTCGCGACGCCGCTCATCCGCTACGAGCTGGGCGACTTCGCCGAGGTCGGCGCGCCGTGCCCGTGTGGCCGCGGCCTGCCGGTCTTGACCCGCATCGTCGGCCGCCGCCGCGGCATGCTGCGCTACCCCGACGGCCGCACCGCGTGGCCGCTGTTCACCGTCGCGTGCCGCGAGGCCGCGCCGTACCGCGAGCTGCAGCTGGTGCAGGAGTCGATCGACCTGCTGCGCCTGCGGATCGTCGCGCTCGCGCCGCTGACCGCCGCCCACCGCGCCGCGCTCACCGTCGCGCTGCAGGGCTCGCTCGGCCATCGGTTCACCGTCGCGATCGACGAGGTCGCCGAGCTCGATCGCTCGCCGATGGGCAAGCTCGAGGAGTTCGTCTCGCGGGTATGACTAGCGCGCCGGCTCGCGCGCCTTGTACTCGTAGTAGCGGTCGAGCACCATGCGCACGTACTGCCGGGTCTTGGGATACGGCGGCACCTGGTTGCCGTAGCGCGACACCGCGCCGCCGCCGGCGTGGTACGCGGCGATCGTCAGCACCAGATCGCCGTCGAACTTGTTGGCGAGGATGCGCAGGAGTCGGGTGCCACCGAGGATGTTGTCGCGCGGCTCGAACACGCTGGCGACGCGCATATCGCCCTCGACCGACGGCATCAGCTGCATCAGCCCCTTGGCGCCGACCCGCGACACCACCTGCGGATCGTAGTCGCTCTCGACGCGGATGACCGCGCGGATCAGCGGCACCGGCAGGCGGTACAGCGCCGCGGCCTCGTAGATGTGGTCGTCGTAGCGGTGGAAGCGCTCGGGCGATCGATCGCGCGCCGGCACCGAGTCGCACTGGGCGCAGCCGCCGCGATCGGCCGCGGCCTTGGTGCCGCGCTCGGGCACTGCCATCGTCAGCTTCTTCCAACCCTTGCCCTTGGGCTTGATGTTGGTGAAGTGCATGACGCCGTCGTCGTCGGTCCAGGTGTAGATGTCGGCAGCGGCGGTGCCGACCGCAAGCACCAGCGCGATCACCAGCAGCACGGACACGCGCAGGGCCATCACCGCAGCGTAACAGCCGCGCCGCCACCGCGCAAAATCACGGTCAGGAGTATGGTGCCCGCCATGGCGTCGACCGAGACCGACTACCTCGTCCTGGGCACGGGCATCGCGGGGCTGTCGTTCGCCATCGACGCTGCCGCCCACGGCCGCGTCATGTTGGTCGCCAAGAAGGCGCCGACCGACACCAACACCAACTGGGCGCAGGGCGGCGTCGCCGCGGTGCTCGCCGACGACGACTCCTTCGACCAGCACGTCGCCGACACGCTCACCGTCGGCGATGGCCTGTGCGATCAGCGCATCGTCGAGATCTGCGTCCGCGAGGGACCGGCCGCGGTCGCCAAGCTGCTCGCGCTCGGCACCCACCTCGATCGCACGCCGAGCGGCGCCCTCGATCTGACCCGCGAGGGTGGCCACAGCCGCCGCCGCGTCGTCCACCACGAGGACGTGTCGGGCCGCGAGATCCAGCGCGCGCTGCTCGCCGCCGCGGTCGCGCACCCGAACATCACGATCCTCGACGATCACCTCGCGGTCGATCTGCTGTCGATGGCGAAGTACGGCGGCGAGCCGGCGTGCTTCGGCGCCTACGTCCTCGATCGCAGGTCGGGCGCGGTCGACACCATCGTCGCGCGCGCCACCGTGCTCGCGACCGGCGGCGCCGGCAAGGTCTACATCTACACCTCCAACCCCGACGTCGCGACCGGCGACGGCGTCGCGATGGCGTACCGCCTCGGCGCGGTGGTGTCGAACCTCGAGTTCGTCCAGTTCCACCCGACCGTGCTGTTCCATCCCCACGCCAAGAGCTTCCTCATCTCCGAGGCGCTGCGTGGCGAGGGCGGCAAGCTGCGGCTCGCGACCGGCGAGCGGTTCATGGACGGGTACCACGAGCGCGCCGAGCTGGGGCCCCGCGACGTCGTCGCCCGCGCCATCGACAACGAGCTGAAGAAGTCGGGCGCCGACTGCGTGTTCCTCGACATGACCCACCTCGCGCCCGACTTCGTGCGCGCGCGGTTCCCCAACATCTACGAGCGCTGCCTCGCGCTCGGCATCGACATGACGACGCAGCCGATCCCGGTGGTGCCGGCCGCGCACTACATGTGCGGCGGCGTGAAGGTCGACGAGCACGGCCAGACCACGATCAAGAACCTGTACGCGATCGGCGAGGTGTCGTGGACCGGGCTCCACGGCGCGTGTCGGCTGGCGTCGAACTCGCTGCTCGAGGGCATGGTGTTCGCGCGCCGCGCCGCCGAGCACGTCCGCACCGTCGTGCCGCTGCGCCCCGGCCACATCATCCCGTGGCAGTCGGGCGACGCCACCGACTCCAACGACGCGATCGTGGTCGCGCTCAACTGGGAGGAGATCCGCCGCTTCATGTGGAGCTACGTCGGCATCGTCCGCTCCGACAAGCGCCTCGATCGCGCGCGCAACCGCATCGAGCTCTTGCGCGAGGAGATCCGCGAGTACTACTGGAACTTCAAGATCACCGCCGACATGATCGAGCTGCGCAACCTCGCCCTGGTCGCGCACCTGATCGTCGAGAGCGCCCGCCGCCGCAAGGAGTCGCGCGGCCTGCACTCGATGGTCGACTACCCGCACAAGGCCG
>JAYTAJ010000036.1:0-5150 GCA_043737575.1 Myxococcales bacterium
CGCGGTGGCGGTGACGCAGCGCTGGAGCGTCGCGCTGATCGGCGTCGCGATCCCGCCCTGGATGCTGATCGTCGTGGGCTTCCGCTGCGCCGCGACGGGAGCGCTGTTCGCCGCCGTCAAGCTGCCCAAGGAGCGTCGCACGGTGGTCGCGATGGCCGTCGGCATGCTCGACATCTTCGCCGTCGCCACCGTCGTCGCGGCCTTCGATCCGTCCCTCCGCGCCGTCGTCGTCGGCTCCGCGCTCGTCAGCATCGCGCTCGCCACGCTCGCCTGGCTCAGCATCTGCCGCCGCGGAGCCGCCGCGCCCGCATCCGCGCCCGCGACGTGGCGCGCCGCGATCGTCAGGCCGGGCACGTGGGCCCTGACCTTGTTCAACGCGCTGCCGCACCTGATCGTCGCGGGGCTGCTCGGCGTCGCCGCGATCGCGCCGTACCTCGCCGCGGGCGTCGTCCAGCTCGCCGTCTTCTACCCGCTCATGCTCTTCGCGACCATTCCCGCCTGGTCCCTCGCGCTGCGCTTCGTGCGCGGCCTGGTCCTCGCCGCCGTCGGCGCCGCGATCCTCGGCTACGGCGGCGCCGCGATCCTCCGCTTCGTCTTTCCGCCCGCCTTCGCCGCGGGCGCGGCGTGGATGCCCGCCGCCGCCGCGATCGCCGCGGTGCTCGTGCCGGCGTCGCTGTGGTCGTCCCCCGTCAAGCCCCCACCGGGCGGCCACGAGCTGGCCCGTCTCGTCAGCGCCGTCGGCGGCGGCGCGCTCCTCGTGCTCCTCGTCCCCGACTACGGCGTCGCCGGCCTGTTCTACGCCGCCGCCGCCGGGTTCTTCCTCCTGGTCGCGTTCGCTGATCTCACCCCCCGCTCGGACTAGCTCGCGGCGACCGCCGCGTCCGCGGCGCTACGGCGTGAGCGGCAGGGCCGAGCCGGGCCGGGGCGGGGCGGTGGGCTCGGTGGTCGTCGACGACGACGATCGCCACGGCGACCAGCCGAAGCTCGACGCGACCAGCAGGCCGCCGACGATGAAGTACAAGATCGCGACGAGGCCGTTGGAGCGGCGCGACATCGCCAGCACGCCGCGGCGGTGCTTGGCGCGCTCCTCGTTGGACGGGCCGGCGACGGCGATCCACAGGCGGTAGGCGCCGAACGCGATCACGAGACCGGCGATGGTGAAGGACAGCCACTGCGGGATCGCCATGACGGCGTGTCGTATCACATCGGCGGCGCCGCGAACGCGCGGTGCGAAGCGGGCGTAGCGGGGCGAGCAACGGCGGTGGCGTTGACAAGTGCAGCGGCTTGGGCCAACGTGCGCCCGCCTCGGCGCCCAATGCGACACCAGCACCATAAGTACAAGAATTCCGCGGCGTTCTATGACGTGGACGGCACGCTGATCAAGGTGAACATCGTCCACACCTTCGCCTTCTACGCCCAGCGTCAGGCGTCGCTGTTCGAGAGCGCGCGGCGCACCGTCACGACCGCGGCGTCGATCCCGGTCTTCTGGGCGGCCGACAAGCTGTCGCGCAAGTGGTTCAACGAGATCTTCTATCGCTCGTACAAGGGCGAGTCCGAGGACCGCCTGGTCACGCTCGCCGAGGAGCTGTTCGAGGACATCGTCCGTCCCAACATCTATCCGCGGGCGCGCGATCTGATCGAGGAGTCGCGTCGCGCCGGCTGCCGCCAGGTGATCATCACGGGCGCGCTCGACTTCACGATGCGGCCGCTGGCCCGTTACCTCGGCATCGACGATCTGCTCGCCAACAAGCTCGAGTTCGACGCCGGCTATGCGACCGGCAAGCTCGCCAAGCCGTTCATCGCGGGCGCGACCAAGGCCGAGGTCATGCGCGACTACGCGCGCAAGCATGGCTTCGATCTGGCCGACTCGTGGGCCTACTCCGACAGCTTCTCCGACTACGCCATGCTGGCGGTCGTCGGCCACCCGACCGCGGTCAACCCGGACTTTCGGCTGCGCTCGATCGCGCGCAGCTACGACTGGCCGGTGCTCGACCTCGACGCAGCGTAGAGACCATATGCGAGCCATCCGCCCCCGCACCCGCCCCGACAGCCGCGAGCACGTCGTCACGATCGACACCGACTCGGCGCCGCGCATCATGTTCTACGGCGAGAACTTCCTCATCGAGGATCTCCCGGTCGGCACCCGCGTCATCTACCCGAAGCGGCCGATCACCGGCGTCGCCAACCCGGTCGCGGCGATCCGCTACGCGCTCAACCACCCCGAGGGCATGGACCCGCTGCACGCGCTGCTGAAGCCGGGCATGAAGGTCACGGTCGCGATCGACGACATCTCGATGCCGCTGCCGGCGATGCGCACGCCCGACATCCGCCAGCTGGTGCTCGAGATCGTGTGCGAGATGCTGGCCGATCACGGCGTCGACGACGTCCACCTGATCATCGCGCTGGCGCTGCACCGCCGCATGACCGACGCCGAGATCAAGCGGATGGTCGGCACCAAGATCTGGGACGAGTACGCGCCCGATCGGCTCTACAACCACGACGCCTGCGATCCCGACGGCATGGTGACGATGGGCAAGACCCGTCACGGCGAGCTGATCGAGGTCAACCGCCGCGCCGCCGAGAGCGACCTCGTCATCTACGTGAACATGAACTTCGTGCCGATGAACGGCGGCCACAAGTCGATGGGCGTCGGCCTGTGCGGCTACGAGAGCCTGAAGGCCCACCACACGCCGAAGGCGATCGTCGACTCGAACTCGTACATGAACCCGCCGGCGTCGGCGATCGGCCACTCGATGAACCGCCAGGGCGAGGTCATCGAGCAGCACCTCAAGGTCTTCCACATCGAGACCGTGCTGAACAACCGCACCTTCGACGGGCCGCTCGACTTCCTGATGAAGAACGAGGACGACTTCACCGAGGTCGACCGCCTGAAGCTCCACGGCATGAAGTGGGCGCTCGACAAGCTGCCGTTCGCGGCGCGGCGCGAGCTGTTCATGCGGACGCCGTCGGCCTACGAGCTGATCGCGTGCAACGCGGGCGCGTGCGAGCCGGTCCACGACAAGACCGTCGCGCGGTCGTTCGATCAGTACGCGGTGGAGATCGAGGGCCAGGCCGACATCCTCATCACCGGCATCCCGTTCGTCTCGCCCTACAACGTCAACTCGAAGGCGCTCAACCCGCTGCTCGTGCAGTGCATGGCGCTCGGTTACTACTATCACATGTACCGGAATCGCCCGGTGCTGCGCGACGGTGGCGTCCTCATCATCACCCACCCGTGCTCGGACAAGTTCGATCCGGTCCATCACCCGAGCTACATCGAGTTCTTCAACCGGCTGCTGCCCGAGACCCGCGACGCCTACGAGCTCGAGCGCAAGTACCAGGACGAGTTCGCCTACAACCCGAGCTACGTCGAGATGTACCGGCGCGGCAACGCCTACCACGGCGCTCACCCGTTCTACATGTGGTACTGGGGCCAGCGCGGCCGCGAGAAGGTGTCGCGGGTGATCTGCGTCGGCGCCGACAACACCACCGCGCCGAACCTGATGGGCTGGGAGACCGCCGACACGCTGGCCGAGGCGATCTCGATGGCGCAGGGCACGATGGGCCGCTCGGCGCAGATCACGATGCTGCACCATCCCCCGATCGTGATCGCGGACGTGCTGTGATGGACGCGCCTCTCGACGTCACCGAGACCCTGCGCGGCAAGACCATCCTGCTCATCGGCACGACCGGCTTCGTCGGCAAGGTCGCACTGTCGATGCTGCTCGATCGCTATCCCGACATCGGCCGGGTCTACTGCCTGGTGCGGCCGGGCGCCGGCAACACCGCCGAGCAGCGCTTCTACAAGAAGGTGGCGTCGTCGGAGGCGTTCGATCCGGTGCGCGACAAGCACGGCGACGGCTACGAGGCGTTCCTCCGCACCAAGATCGTCGCGATCCCCGGCGACATCGGCCGGCCGCTGTGCAACTTCACCGACGCCCAGTTCGCCGAGTTCGAGGCCAGCGGCGGCGTCGACGTGATCCTCAACAGCGCCGGCCTGGTGTCGTTCATGCCGTCGCTCGAGAGCGCGCTGCGCATCAACGCCCAGGGCGCCAGGAACGTCCTCGAGGTGGCGCGGCGCTGCAAGGCCAAGCTGGTCCACGTCTCGACCTGCTACGTCGCGGGCCAGCGCGACGGCGAGATCTGGGAGGACGAGCCGGTGGTCGGCTACTTCCCGTTCAAGGACACCCTGAAGGACAAGGACTTCGACGCCACCGCCGAGATGGTCGACTGCCAGCGCATCATCGATCAGGTGCGCGATCAGAGTAACGACCGCGCGCATATCTCGGAGTTCCGCGAGCGCGGCGCCGCGGCGCTCGAGGAGCAGCGTCGCGATCCCGACGACGAGGACGACCTCAAGCTCGCGGTCGCGCGCGAGCGCAAGATGTGGATCGCCCAGCGCCTGACCAAGCTCGGCATGGAGCGGTCGCTGCATTGGGGCTGGACCAACACGTACACGTACACCAAGAGCCTCGGCGAGCAGGTCATCCTCGCCGATCGCGAGGTGGTGTCGGCGGTGGTGCGGCCGGCCGTGGTCGAGAGCTCGGTGCGGTTTCCGTTCGCGGGCTGGAACGAGGGCTTCAACACCACCGCGCCGCTGGTGTACCTGGTGCTGAAGGGCCACCGCTCGATCCCGGTCGGCCGGGACACCGCGCTCGACGTCATCCCGGTCGACATGGTCGCCGCGGGCATGCTGCTGGTGTGCGCCGCGATCCTCGCGGGTGTCCACGAGCCGATCTATCACCTCGCCGCCAGCGACGTGAACCGCGTGACCTCGCGCCGCCTCACCGAGCTGACCGGCCTCGCGGTCCGTCGCCACTGGAAGCAGAAGGCCGACGCCGGCGAGGACAAGTGGCGCAGCCGCATCAAGATGCGCCTCGAGGGCCGCGGCGTCAGCCAGGAGACCTTCGATCGGTTCTCGGCGCCGATGCTGAAGAAGCTCGCCGACAAGGCGATCTCGCTGATCGACGACAAGCTGCCGCGCTGGGGCGCGCCGCGGGTCGAGGCGCTGGCGACCCGAGCCCGCGAGGAGCTGGAGAAGATCAGCCGCTTCACCGGCCAGGTCGTCGAGCTGACCGATCTGTTCAAGCCGTTCAACTACGATCGCGACATCACGTTCCGCTGCGATCGCACGCGGGCGCTGTGGGCGC
>JAYTAJ010000037.1:0-2213 GCA_043737575.1 Myxococcales bacterium
GCGTTCGCGGGCGACGAGCTGGCGTTCCCGCCCGAGCTGCTCGACGAGCGCGATCGGTTCCGCCTCACGCTGCATCCGCTGGCGCTCGAGCAGGCCAGCCAGATGTGGCAAGCCGCCGACGTGCCGCGGCGCCTGGCCGCGATGTACCAGGTCAGCATCGCGCTGCTCGAGCCCGAGGAGCTCCGGTCGCTGCCGCTGCCGGTCCTCGAGCCGGTGGTGCGCATCGACGTCGCCACACCGCCGATCGTCACCGGCACCGACGCGACGCTGACGTTCGTCGACGCGGCCGGCGCCGCGCGCGCGATCCAGATCGCGCCGGCCCTGGTCGTGGTCGGCGACACCTTCACGATCCGCGGCAGCGGGCTCGCCGCCGCGACGCTGCGGGCGGCGCCGCTCGACGAATGCTGGGTCCCGGCGAGCGCCGACGTGTCGAGCTGGATCGCAGCGCGCACCGGCGATCGCCTCGACGCGATCGTCGGTCCGGTCGCCGGACAGAAGGTCGTCCCCGGCAGCTACCGGATCAGCGCCGTCCTCGCCGGGGCCGAGGCCGCCGGGACGATCGCGATCGCCGCCGCGGTGATCGTCGCGCCCGCGCCGGTCGCGCCGGGCGACACGGTGCTGATCACCGGCGGGCCGTTCGCCGGCGCCGGGGTGCGCAGCGTCGAGGTCGCGTTCGGTCCGGTCACGCTGCGCGCGACGACCGCCGCGCCCGCGGCGGGTGAGCACCGCGTCGTCGATGCCACCGCGATCGAGGCCGTGGTCCCGACCGCGCGCCCCGACGTCTTCGCGCCGGGCCGCCAGCTCCCCGTGCGGGTCATCGTCAACGGCATCCCGTCGAAGCCGGGCCCGCGGCTGGCGGTGGCGTGATGATCTGATGCAACGTGTTCCTATGACCAACCCATCCGACCAGCCGACGAACGTGCGAATCCGCCTGCGCAACCGACAGGCGGTGCCGCAGTTGCTCACGCTGGAACCGTGGGGCGACGTCCACGAGCTGGCGGCGGGCGCCATGGTCGAGGTGATCGTGTCGGGACCCGAGGGTGGCGTCCTCGAGGTCGAGTGCGCGAAGAACGAGGTGATCGTCCACGGCTGGCCGCGGTCGGTCGCCGAGGTGCGCTCTCCTGGCGACGATCGGTGAACGTGGCAACCGCGCTGATCCCTGCGCTGACCGAGGAGCAGCCGGCGGCGCGCGACTGGCGCGGCTGGTTGCTGGCGCGGGTCCGCGCGGCGCTGCGGCGTCGCATCACGTGGATCCGTCACGTCTGGGGGCGCACCGGCGCGGGCGACGGCGCGCTCCACACCGAGATGGATCTGATCGGCGGCGGCGCGCTGGACCTCGACGCCGAGCGCGGGTTCTACACGATCGATCCCGACGCGCGGGACCACGCGGCGGCGATGCAGGTCGCGGGCGCGGCGCTCGACGCCTGCCCGGGATCGCCGTGGACGACGCTGGTCGCCGCGCTCGATCTGACCGATCGCGAGGCCGATCTGGTGGCGCTGACGCTCGCCGCGCACTGGGATCCGCGGCTGGCGCGGGCCTGCGGCTACGCCCAGGACGATCTCGAGCGGTGCGGCGTCACCGTCGGGCTCGCCGCGGCGCTGTTCGACTGGCCGGTCGGCGCGACGATGGCGCCCGACGGCGCCGTGGCCCGGTGGCGGCTCGCGCGGCCGGCCTGCACCGACGGCGCGGTCTCGACGCTGTGGCAGATCGACCCCGCGATCGCCGCCTGGCTGGTGAGCGAGCCGGCGCTGCCCGCCGAGCTGGTCGGTCACGCCGTCTGGCTCGATCGCGCGTCGGCGCCGGCCTACGAGCCCGCGGCGGTGGCGACGCTGCGGCAGGTGATCGCGACGCCGGCGCGCGGCGCGCTGGTCCAACTCGTCGGCCCCCCCGGCGTCGGCCGTCGGACCTGGACCCAGCTCGTGTGCGCCGCCGAGGGCCGCCCCGTGCTCGCCGTCGACGTGCCGTCGCTCCTCGCCGACGGCGACCGCGCCGCGCGCGATCGCCTGGTGCTGGTCGAGCGCACCGCGCTCCTCGCGGGTGGCGCGATCGTGTGGGAGCGGGCCGACGGGCCGCCGGCCGACCTGTGGCGCGGGCTGCCGTTCCGCGCGCCGCTGCAGGTCTTCTCGGTCGAGCGTCCGATCGGCTTTCCACCGTCGACGCCGCCGATCCGCACCGTGTTCTTGCCGGCACCGTCGGCGCGCGAGCGCCGCCA
>JAYTAJ010000038.1:0-2210 GCA_043737575.1 Myxococcales bacterium
GCAACGCGGCGCAGGTGCCGGCGCTGATCGCCACCGTCGCCGATCGCTGGCCGCACGTCGGCACGCTGGTGCTGTCGCCGGTCGCGCCGGTCGGCGACGGCGCCGACGCGCTCGACCTGCTGCTGCCGTACGATCAGCTCGGCCCGTCGACCGCGGCGGCGCTGCGGGTCGCGGCGGCGCGGGGGCTGGCGGCCAGCGTGCCCGCGCGGTGCGGCATGCCGCCCTGTACGCTGCCGGCCGACGTCCGCGATCGTCACGACGCGCTGCGCGGCGATCGCGGCGCGCCGCTCGAGCCGGGCAAGCACAAGCCGCCGCAGTGCGCGGCGTGCGCGCTCGATCGGGTGTGCGGCGGCGCCTGGACTCGCTACCTCGAGCGCCACGGTCACTCGGCCCTCGTCCCGCTCTGACCGCGCGGCGTACACTGGCGCGATGCGCCGTGGCTGTCTCGCCGTGATCGCGCTCGGGCTGCTCGGGCTGCTCGGGTGCGGCGACGACGGCGGTCCGTCCGATCGCGGCCTGTGCGCGGCGAAGACGCTGACGCCGTGGTCGCGAGCCCGGCTCGGCGTCGGCGGCGCGGTCACGCTCAACGAGGTCATGTACCACCCGCGGGCGACCGCGCCGCAGGAGTGGATCGAGCTGTACAACCCGCTGGCGATCGACGTCGACGTCTCGGGCTTTCGCGTCGACGGCGCGGTGGCGATCCCGATCGCGGCCGGCACCCGCATCGCCGCCGGTGGCTACCTGGTCGTCGACACCGGTCCGCTCCCCGACGACGGCGGCGCGATCGAGCTGTGGAACAACGCCGGCCGCCTGCTCGATGCGATGCGCTACGGCGACGACGAGCCGTGGCCGATCGCCGCCGATGGCGCGGGCGCGTCGCTGGCGAAGCGCGTCGCCGACACCGCGAGCGAGCCCGGCGAGGCGTGGGCCGCGAGCGCGCGCGTCGGCGGGACCCCGGGCGCGACCAACGTCGTCGCGGTCGCGGCCGGCCTCGGGTTCAGCGAGCTCGACGGCGCGCGCACCGACGGCTTCTGGATCGAGCTGACCAACCGCAGCGCCGCGCCGATCGAGGTCGGCGGCCACGTGATCGCGTCGAGCGGCGGCGGCGAGCACGTCCTCGCGGCGCGCCGGCTCGGCCCGGGCGAGCTGCTGCTGGTGGCGTCCGACGCGCTCGGCTTCGGCGCCGCGGTCGGCGACGCCCTGACCCTCGCGGCCCCCGATCGCGACGCGATCGTCGACGGGGTCCGGGTCGCCGAGGTGCCGCGCGGCCGCGCCGCGCTCGCCGACGACTGGCGCTATCCCGACGTCGCGACCCCGGGCGCGCCCAACGTCTTCGTCGAGAACGACGCGATCGTGATCAGCGAGATCCTCTATCACGCGCCACCGATCACCGGGCCCGACGGCGCGCTGGTGAAGTCGCCGGTCGAGTGGATCGAGCTGCACAACCGCAGCGCCGCGCCCGTCGACCTCGGCGGCTACCAGCTGGTCGACGCGGTCGCGTACGCGTTCCCGCCCGCGACCGTGATCGCGGCGGGCGGCTACCTCGTCGTCGATCATGACGCCTACGCCGGCAGCCTCGCCGACGGCGGCGATCGCATCGTCCTGCGCGACGCCTGCGGCAACCCGGTCGACGTCGTCGACTACCGCGACGGCGGCGCCTGGCCGGCCTTCGCCGACGGCGGCGGCTCGAGCCTCGAGCTGCGCCACCGGTTCGCCGACAACGCGGCGGGCGCGGCGTGGGCAGCGAGCGACGAGGCCACCGCGGCGGCGTGGCAGACGATCAGCTACGACGGCGTCGCGGCGGCGAGCCCGGTCGGGCCCGACGGCGTCTGGCACGAGCTGGTGCTCGGGCTGCTCGACGACGGCGTGGTGCTGATCGACGACGTCAGCGTCGTCGTCGATCCGGCGACCGCGGCGACCGAGCTGATCGGCGGCGGCGACTTCGAGGGCGGCGCGGCGGGGGTTCGCCTGCGCGGCAACCACCGCCACAGCGCGGTCGTCGTCGATCCCGACGATCCGTCGAACCACGTGCTGCGCCTGGTCGCGACCGGGCCGACCGAGCACATGCACAACCACGTCGAGGCGACGCTCGGCGGCGGCCACCGCATCACCAACGGCCGCAGCTATCGGGTGTCGCTGCGGGCCCGCTGGCAGGGCGGATCGAACCAGCTCAACTCGCGGCTGTACTTCAACCGCCTGGTCCGCACGAC
>JAYTAJ010000039.1:0-2210 GCA_043737575.1 Myxococcales bacterium
GCCTCCGCGTGCCTCCGCACCGGCGCCGCCCCCGCGTGCCTCCGCACCGGCGCCGCCCCCGCGTGCCTCCGCACCGGCGCCGCCGCGCGCCGCGGTCAACCCCAGCGCCAGCTTCGTCGACGACGCGCCGACCTCGGTCGGCACCGATCCGCAGTTCCCGTCGCACGGCGGCGGCGGCGGTGGCTTCGCGATCGCGAGCGAGGCGCCGCTGCGCGACGACGCGACGATCCCGTCGCTACCTCCCGAGCATCGTGCCCCCGAGCTGCGTGCTCCGGCGCCGCCGCCGCGCGCCCATCGTCCCAGCGCCGCGCCGTCGCCGGGCGAGGTGGTGCGGCCGCGGGTGCAGGCCGCCGCCAAGCCGGTCAACGCCGCCGCGGCGTCGCTGCGGCAGTCGGCCGCGGTCGGCGAGAACTACCTGAACGATCTGCTGACCGGCGGGCTGCTCGACGTGCCAGGTGTCCGGGTTCCGGACGCCGAGTACGATCTGCGTCCGGATCGGCGCTGGGGGCGCTCGACGATCCGCGCCTTCGTCGTGCTGTTCGTGCTGCTGGTCGCGGGCGTCGGGGGCGGCGGCTACTGGTACTACTTCACCGAGCAGCAGCGCGCCGCCGACGTCGCGCGCCTGCGCGCCAGCGCCGCGGCGGCGATGGCGACCGGCACCTTCGACGGGCTGTCGACCGCGCTCACCGATCTCACCAAGGCCCTCGAGCGCGACAAGACCAACCGCCGCACCTCGGCCGCGGTCGCCGAGGTCGCGGCGCTGCGCTCGTTGCTGTACGGCACGCCGCCCGACGGCGTCAACGAGGCGATCGCCTTCGCGTCGCGCTCGATCACCAAGCCGACCCAGGACGGCTACCGCGCGCTGGTCATCGCTCGCACCGCGTCGGCGATCGCGCGGCTCACCGGCGCGACCAGCGACGACAGCGCCAACGTCGCGACGGTCGATCTGCTCACCAAGGCGCGCGCCGAGATCGACGAGTGGCTCGCGGCTCACCCCGACGATCGCTGGGCCGAGTTCCTGCTCGCGCGCGGGCTGCTCGCGGCCGGCGAGCGCGGCGCCGCGCTCGATCACCTGCGCCAGGCCGGCGACGGTCCCGACGGCCTGGTGGTCGCGCTGATCGAGGAGGCCGATCTGCTCGTCGACGACGGCAAGTTCGACGACGCGATGAAGCTGTACGGCGACGCCTTGACCCGCGCTCCCGATCATCCGCTCGCGCTGCTCGGCCGCGCCCTGGCCCGCGCCGAGCGCGGCGTCGACGGCGGCGAGGCGATCTCGGATCTCAACGTCAAGTTCGAGAAGGACATGGGCGCGCGGGTGAACGCGTACCGCCACCTCGCGCTCGCGCTCGCGTACCACGGCCTCGAGGAGCACCAGCGCTTCGGTGAGGAGCTGGCGAAGGCGACCGGTCCTCGCGAGGCGCGCTTCCTCGCCCGCGTCGCGCTCGCGCGGCTCTTGCAAGGTCACATCGGCGACGCCGCGACCGCGCTCGATCAGGTGAAGTGGTTCACGACCGGCACCGCCGATCCCGATCCGCTGGTGACGCTGGTGAACGGCGCGATCCAACTCGCCGCGGGCACGCCCGAGGCCGCCCTCGACACCCTCGGCAAGCTCGACGGCACCCGCGCCGAGCTGTTCCGCGGCCTCGCGCTGATCGATCTGCGCAAGTACAAGGAGGCGCAGAGCGAGCTCGAGGCGGCCCAGGGCCACGCCGCCGACAGCCTCGAGGTCAAGATCTGGCGGCTCATGGCCGAGACCATCGCGTCGACGGGCGCGGCCCGCGAGACCGCCGCCGCCGAGCTCGAGAAGGTGTCGCGCAAGGCCAAGAGCAAGATCGGCCGTCACGCCCACGGCATGGCGATGCTCCTGACCGGCAACCTCGATGAGGCCCGCCGCCGCCTCGAGCAGGCGCTCGACGAGGTGTCCGACGTCCAGCCCAACCCGGTCGCGTACCGCACCCGGGTCGGCCTCGCGACGATCGAGCGGCAGGCCGGCAACCTCGAGGCCGCGACGACCCAGGTCGAGGAGGCGCTCAAGGCCAACCCGGGCTACCTGCCCGCGCGCATCGAGATGACGAAGGTGCTCCTCGCCAAGGGCGACGGCGACAGCGCGGTCGCGATGCTCGCCGAGGTGCTGACCGAGGACGAGCTGGTGTCGGGCGAGGTCGAGGTGCTGCAGGCCGAGTCGCTGATGAAGCGCGACCTGTCGAAGC
>JAYTAJ010000040.1:0-2209 GCA_043737575.1 Myxococcales bacterium
GTCACCAACCGCGCGATCGAAGAGACCGCCGCCGACATCATGCGCATCTACCAGGACCGCATGTTCCCCGACCGCGCCAGCGCCTGAGTCAGTCCTCGGGTTGCAGGAACGCGAAGTACCGCTCGGGCAGATCGTCGAGCGTGAGCTGACCGTCGCACTTGCTGCACGCGAACACCGGCGCCTCGAGGCCCGCGGCGAGCAGCGCCGCCGATTGCAGCAGGCGCTCCTCCTGGTGATCGCAGCGCTCGCAGTGGTAGGGCGCGAAGAACGACGTGACGGTGCCGCGGCCGACGACGTCGGCGACCATCGAGGCCTGGAGCACGAACGGCACCGAGCACGCGTGGAACTCGTAGCCCTGGATCGGCGCGGCGCGCAGGAACTCGCACCAGGCGCGGACGCCGAGCGAGTTCATGTACGTGACCTGCGCGAGATCGAAGTCGACCCGGCCGACCATCTCGGGGCCGAGCTGATCGAACGTGGTCGCCTCGGTGAAGTCGCCCTTCAAGACGACGCGGGTGCGCTGGGTCTCGTGGACGATCTCCCACTGGGTCAGGCGCGCGAGGACGTGGCGCGCGCGATCGTCGAGCTCGACGAACTCGGCGCCCGCGACGGTCTTGCCCGACGCCTGCTGCGCCCACACCACGCGCGCGGGGATGTCGACGCCCGGGATATCGGTCGAGCTGCCGCCCTCGGCCTCGGGAGTGATGCGCACGACGATCGCCGCGCCCTCGGCGAGCGGCACCCGGCTGATCACGCGGGTGCCGTCGATCGACAGGTTGGTGACGGTGGCGTCGATGACCTTGCCGCCGGCGACCAGCTCGAGCTTGTAGCGCTCGGCGCCGCGGCGCGGCAGGCCCAGCTCGATCGCGACGACGTCGTACAGCTCGTCGGCGCTCATCGGCGCGACCAGCACCTCGTCGCAGCCGCACGATCCGATGCGGCGCATCTGATCGCCCGACAGTCGCTTGCCGACCACCAGCACGACCCGCGTCGTCGGTGACGCGGCCTTGATCTTCTCGGTCAGCTCGCTGCCCGACACCCCCGCCATCTCGGCGTCGAGGATCGCCAGCGGCGGCCGCAGCTTGTCGAACATCGTCCACGCCTCGTCGCCGCTCGACGCGACCTTCGGCTCGAGCTCGAGACGACGAAAGCTGGGCGCACTCAGGTGGCGCAGCAGCTCGCTGTTGTTCGAGACTAGGACGAGCGGCACGGTACCGCGACGGTACACGACTGCCAGCGGGGCTGGCTAGGTCGCCGCGAGGATGATGGCGATCAGCGCGATCAGCGCGACCACGACGCCGGCCAGCACCGCGTAGCCACGCAGGAGCGACGGCCGGTCGAACGCCGAGCGCTCGGCGGTGAGCCGATCGATCTCGGTGGTGCGCGCGTTGATCGCGGTGCGCAGCCGATCGATGCGCTGGTACAGCTCGTCGAACTCCGGTCGCTCGACCCGGTGCAGGTTGATCAGCGTGCCGAGCATGACCATGCGCCGCACGATCTGCGCCTCGATCTCCTCGTGCTCGCGCAGCTTGCGGCCGTGCTCGGCGTCGAGCTCGGCGACGCGGTGGCGATGGCCCTCGCGGGCGTCGGCCAGCGTGCGCTTCGCCGCCTCGAGGTCGCCCTTCGCCGCCTCGACGTTGGCGAGCGAGGTCGACAGCGGCCGCTCCAGCGCGGCGAGCTTGCGCTCGAGATCTTGCCGCTCGGGATCGAGCGACGCCGCCTCGCGGCGGTGGCCCTCGCCGAGCCGCCGCAGATCGGCGCGGGCGTCGCCCATCGGCGACTTCTCGGCGTCGCTCTCGCGCGCCTCCGCCGCCGACAGGTACGCGCGCTGGCGGCGCTCCAGATCCTTGCGCTTGTCGCGCAGGCCGCGCCGCTGCGCCTCGTAGGTCCCCAGCTCGCGCTGCGCCTCGGCGAGGATGCGCTCGGCGTCGGCCACCTTGGCCAGGCGCTCGCGCTCGATCGAGTCGAACTTCAGGTTCTCTTCGTCGCGTCGGCCCAGCACCTCGCCGCCCTGGGCAACCGCGGTCTCGCGCTGCCGCTCGGCCTCGGTGATCGCGGCGTTCTCGGCGGCGAGCACGCGGTTGTCGACGCCCATCGACCGCGCCTGGCGCCCGAGCGTCAGCAGCACGCCGTCGAGCGCCCCGGTGTCGCTCTTGATCTCGGCGTGCAACAGCTTCACCGCGCGGCGGCGCTGCCAGCGGGCGCGGTT
>JAYTAJ010000041.1:0-5125 GCA_043737575.1 Myxococcales bacterium
GGACGGTGACCGTCGGCGCGCTCGAGCGATCGTTCCGCGTCCACGTCCCGGCCAGCTACGACCCGACCCTGCCGACGCCGCTGGTCTTCGACTTTCACGGCTACTCGACCTCGGGCGCGCAGCAAGAGACGATGTCGCGCTTCGCCGCGAAGTCCGACACCGCCGGCTTCGTCGTCGTGCATCCCGAGGGCACGGGCGCGCTGCGCGGCTGGAACGCGGGCGACTGCTGCGGCACCGCGGCGTCGGGCCAGGTCGACGACGTCGGCTTCGTCGACGCGATGGTGGCCGAGCTCGGGACCCGGCTGTGCGTCGACGCCAAGCGGATCTACGCGACCGGGTTCTCCAACGGCGGCTTCTTCTCGCATCGCCTCGGCTGCGAGCGCGCCGGCGTGTTCGCGGCGATCGCCCCGGTGTCGGGCGTGAACGGCATGGACACCTGCACGCCTTCGCGGCCGATACCGGTGATGCGACGGCTGCACCGCGGCGCCGATCGAGACCTTCAACCAGGGCGACGCGCGCTGTGTCGCGACCCGCGGCTGTCAGGGCAGCGCCGAGGTCGTGCTGTGTACGATCACGCCGGGCGGCCACACCTGGCCGGGCGGCGCGTTCTTCCCCGGCGGCTACACCAGCGTCGACCTGATCGCGACCGACGCGATCTGAGCGCCCGACGCTGAGCGCGTCGCTACTCGAGGTACGCGTCGTGGCAGACCGCCTCGAGGTTGTGGCCGTCGGCGTCGGTGATGAACGCGCCGTAGTAGTTCGGGTGGTAGTGCGGCCGCACCCCCGGCGCGCCGTTGTCCTTGCCGCCCGCCGCCAGCGCCGCCGCATGGAACGCCTGCACCACCTTGCGCGTCGCCGCCCGCAGCGCGACGTGCTGGACGTGGCCCGACGGGCCCTTCGCGATCCACAGGTCCGGCTTGCCCTTCTCGCCGAACCCGATCACGAACGGGTCCTCGGCGCTCGGGATCTGCGCGATCAGCTCGTAGCCGAGCGGCGCCAGGGCCTGCTGATAGAACGTGCGCGCGGCGATCAGATCGTTCGCGAAGAGGCTGACATGGTCGATCATGCGCGGACGATACGTCGCCGCGTCGCGGCGGTCAGCCTCCCGCTGATGGATTCAGCGCGGCGACCGCCACGTCGACGATGGCGCGCCACTCCGCGGACGCTGCGGCGAGCCGCTCCCGCACGGGCCTCGTCGGCAGGTTGGCGTGGCGCTGCAACACGATGTCGCGGTAGCGAAGCGCCTGACCTCGCGAGGCCTTCCTCGCGATCGTGTCGAGCTCGTCGGTCGTACACGTCCCGCCTACCGCGGGTGACGCCAGCACGCGGATGAAGTTCTCCAGGTTGTGACCGATCGCGCGCGGCGTGAGCTGCCGCGGCGCGAACGCTCGCTCGACCAGCGCTCGGTTGACGTCGTCCTGCGAGGCGCGCGCGCGATCGGGAGACAGGTTCAGCCGCTCGCGGATCTTGTCGTCATCGTAGATCGCGAGGACCTGATGGCCCTGCGCGTACATCTTCTCGTCGCAGATCTTGGCGATGAGCTTGTCGACGCCGCCACACGGATGCGAGTTCACGCTTCGCCGCAGCTGCTCGCGTCGCAGGTACCAGTCGTCGTCGGTCGCGAGCCGATCCGCGAGCGCCGCGGCGAGGAGGATGTGCGGACCGAAGTCGACCGGCTTCGCCCCCACCTGGAGGTCGTCCTCCCAGAGGATCGCCAGGCTCACGTTCCGTCCGCAGCGCGACTCGCCGTGTTCCGGAAGACCAGCTGGTCGTAGCCGCTGCGCCGCAGCGCACCGAGGCCATCGTACTCATCGAGCCAGCGCGCCAGCGCCATTGGATCGAGTCGACTGAGCTGGGTCGCGCGATGCTCGTCGAGCGCGCACAGCACGGTCGCGTCGGCCGGCTGTGACAGCGCATCCAGGAACGCATCGCTCTGCGTCGCCACCAGGAAGGGGCACTGCGCGGAGGCGCCTTCGATCATCTGCGCGAGCCGCACCGTCAGACCCGGATGAAAGTGCGCGTCGGGCTCGTCGAGCACGACCAAGCTCGGGCGAGTCGGGCGTTCCAGGTGCGCGATCGCAACCTGCGCCAGGTAGGCGACCTGGCCGTCGGAGAGCACGGCCAGGGGCAGATCCCAGCCCGCTCGCAGCCGCAACTCAACGCTGATCTCGCCACCTCCGGGCAGCGGCCGCAGCACCAGATCTTCGATGTCGTCGCCGAGGCCGAGGCGGATGTCCTCGACGATGCGGCTGAAGTTTCGCTGGCCGCGGAGCTGAACGAGCGCGTTGCTGAGATTCTTGCCGCCCGGGGCGAGCCGCCGCACGCCCTGGACCACGTTGGCGGAACGCGCCCCCGACTCGTTGGGCGACACCCACCGCGGCCGAACGTCCAGCGCCGCGTGGACCTCGATCGCCGCGAGGGCGCGCCGCACCCGCTCCAGATCGGAACCGACCGGCTGATCCGACTCGACCCGCGCGTGCAGCACCAGCTCGTCCGCCGCGATCTTGCGCGGGCGCACGTGGACCAGATCAGCGTCGCCGCTGTGGAAGCGATAGTCGCGATCGTCCCGCCGCATCACAGGACGGAAGCGCTCGTCCTCGTCACGCCAGCGCCAGAGCGCTTCGCTCGAGAGTTGCAGATACGGGTCCTGATACGCGAAGGCCAGGCGGTACCGCAGCGGTCCACCGGGTCCGTCGATCTGCGCTTCGATCACGAGCTCGGTTTGGCCGCGTCGCACCAGCGTCCGACCGCCGCCGTGGATGCCTGCGAACTTGTCGAGGAACGTCGGCTCCGTGCCCGCCTTGAACAGCAGCTCGCACACCTCGACGAGCGAGCTCTTGCCCGCGCCGTTCGCGCCGATGAGCACCGTCAGGTCCGACAGCGTGAGCTCGACGTCCGCGAGACTGCGCAGGCCTTTCACGCGGATCGCGGTGATGCGATCGTGGTCCACGACGGCCACGGTAGCACGGGGGCCGTGGGTCAGCGGGCGGGCGTGAGGCGGGCGATCTCGTCGGCGGTGAAGCCGTAGTCGGCGAGGACGGCGGCGCTGTGCTCGCCGAGGGTGGGCGGCGGCGACGGGCGCTCGGGCGCGCCGATGGGCGTGCGGACCTGGGCGATGGGGCCGGCGGCGCCGCCGTCGATCGTGAAGAAGACGTCGCGCGCGACGTGGAGCGGATGGGTCGCGAGCTCGTCGGGCTCGAGCACCGGCTCGCAGCAGCAGTCGTGGGCGGCGAAGATCGCGCTCCATTCGTCGCGGGTCTTGGCCGCGATCACGGCGGCGATCTCGGCGCGGATCGTGGTTTGGCGCGCGGGCGGCGCGACCAGCTCGGACAGGTCGACCTTGCGGCCGATCGCGGTGCAGAACCCGATCCAGAACTTGGGCTCGAGGGCGCCGACCGACACGAAGCGATCGTCGGCGGTGCGGTAGACGCCGTAGCCCGCGAGCCCGCCGTTGAGGGTCTCGGTGCCGCGGGTCGGACGCGCGCCGCAGTCGAGGTTGCCGAGCTCGGCGGCGAGCAGCGCGAGCGAGCCCTCGGTCATCGAGATGTCGAGGTGGGCGCCGCGGCCGGTGCGCTCGCGACCGACCAGCGCGGCGAGGATGCCGGTCGCGCTCCACAGCGCGCCGCCGGCGAGGTCGGCGATCTGGACGCCGGGCATCGCGGGTGGATGGCCGGGGCCTTCGCTGCCCATCGCGAGCACGCCCGCGAGGCCGATGTAGTTGAGGTCGTGACCGGCGCGATGGACGTACGGGCCGGTCGCGCCGTAGCCGCTGATCGAGCACACCACGATGCGCGGGTTGATCGCGGCGAGCGTCGCGTAGCCGAGCCCGAGCTTGTCGAGCACGCCGGGGCGAAAGCTCTCGACGACGACGTCGGCCGCGGCGACGAGGCGCAGGAACGCGGCCTTGGCGTCGGCGTCCTTCAGATCGAGCGCGAGCGACCGCTTGCCGCGGTTGATCGCGAGGTAGCGACCGCCGACGCCGCCCTTGGCGGGCGGGAAGATCCGCAGATAGTCGCCGACCTTCGGGTCCTCGATCTTGACGACGTCCGCGCCGAGATCGGCGAGGACCATCGTCAGGAACGGACCGGGGAGCAGGCGCGACAGGTCGAGGACGCGGATCCCGTCGAGCGGGCGGGTCACTTGGCGAGATCGAACAGCTGCTGGAGCTTCATCGCGAGCATCGGATCGCCCGAGACGCGGAGCTTGCCCTGGAAGTAGAGCTGCATGCCGGCGTTGGGATCCTTCAGCATCGCCTGGAAGTCCTCGTGGGCGATGTCGATCGTGCACTGGGCCTTGCCCGAGTCGCCGCGGACGCAGGTCGGCGGGTCGCTGGTGAGATCGACGGTCCAGTCACCGCCGCCCTCGCCGGTGATCTTGAACGTGTAGATCGCGTTCACCTCGCGGGCCTTGTCCGGATACTTGAGGAGACCCTCGGGAACGGCGACGTCGAAGGTCTCGGTCGCGTTGGTGGGCAGTGCGGTCATGGACGAATCCTCCGTGGAGCCTGGTACGTCGTCGAGGGCGGCGCTGCCCCGCGATCGTCGAGCGGTGTACCGCGGCGTGTCAGAGGAATCAAGACGCCGGCCGGCCGAGGCAAGGCGATGAAAGGCGGTTCACGGGAGGTCCTGATCGGCGAAGGCGCAGGCGGCGACGGCGCCCTCGGGGGCCTGCCAGTTGACCGAGTCGGCGTAGAAGACGCGGAGGAACGACCGGTCCCAGCACTCCGAGGCGGTGACCTCGGCCCCGGTGTCGCCGCCGCGCAGGCGGACGTCGGCGCGGCCGGCTCCGGTCGCGAGCCAGCGCGAGCGCAGCGTGACCTCCTCGGGCGCGGCGCCGAGGTCGTCGGTGTCGCCGTAGATCGCGAACACCATGTCGCCCGCGCCGTCGGCGGCCTCGGCGTACGTGTAGTCGAAGTGGATCGCGGTCGGCGTGCCGAGGCGGTCCTCGATGGTGTCGATGTCCATGTCGAGGGTGCGGGCCGGGATGTCGTAGGTCGCGCCGATCTGGCCGTGGCCGTCGTTCTCGCGCGGGTTGACGCGCTCGGCGGCGTCGAAGTCGAAGTCGAAGCGACCGGTGCCGCCGTCGTGGGCGTTGCCGTCGATGATGGTCTCGAACTGGGCGTCGA
>JAYTAJ010000042.1:0-5124 GCA_043737575.1 Myxococcales bacterium
GCGAGACCTGCTAGGGTGCGCGCGCCGTGAACCAGCCGTCGCCCTCGCTGCCGACCACCCTCCTGGCCTCCGACACCTTCGCACCGCGGCACCTGGGGCCGCGCCAGCAGGAGATCGACGCGATGCTCGCGGCGATCGGACTGGGCTCCCTCGAGGAGCTGGCCGACGCGACGGTGCCCGCGGGGATCCGGCTGGGCCGCCCCCTCGAGCTCGGCCCCGCGCTCACCGAGCATCGCTTGCTCGAGGAGCTGAAGACCTTGGCGAGCGACAACCAGGTGTTCCGCTCGTTCATCGGCCAGGGCTACTACGACACGATCACGCCGCCCGTGATCCTGCGGAACGTCCTCGAGAACCCCGGCTGGTACACCGCGTACACGCCGTACCAGGCCGAGATCTCGCAGGGCCGCCTCGAGGCGCTCATCAACTTCCAGACGATGATCACCGACCTCACCGGCCTGCCGCTCGCCAACGCGTCGTTGCTCGACGAGGCGACCGCGGCGGCCGAGGCGATGAACATGTGCTTCGAGGCCCACGACCGGAAGCGCCCGGTGTTCCTCGCCGACGCCGCGACGCATCCGCAGACGCTCGCGGTGATGCAGACCCGCGCGACCCCGCTCGGCATCGAGCTGCGCGTCGCCGATCGCAGCGGCATCGCGGCCGCGCTCGGCGCGACGGTGTGCGGCGTGCTGCTGTCGTACCCGACCACCGACGGCAGCGTCCACGGCGATCAGACGCTGTGCGCCCAGATCAAGGCCGCGGGCGCGAAGCTCGTGCACGCCACCGATCTGCTGGCGCTGACGCTCTTGACCTCGCCGGGCGAGCTCGGCGCCGACATCGCGATCGGCACGACCCAGCGCTTCGGCGTGCCGATGGGCTTCGGCGGTCCTCACGCCGCGTTCCTCGCCACGACCGACGCGTTCCGTCGGCTCCTGCCCGGCCGCATCATCGGCGTCAGCCGCGACGCCAAGGGCCGCCCGGCGTACCGCCTGGCGCTGCAGACCCGCGAGCAGCACATCCGCCGCGAGCGCGCGACGTCGAACATCTGCACCGCCCAGGTGCTGCTCGCGGTCGTCGCGTCGATGTACGCCGTCTATCACGGCCCCGACGGCCTCACCGCGATCGCGCGGCGGGTGCGGGGCTGGACCGCGGTGATCGCGGCCGGGCTGACGCGGCTCGGCTGCGCGCCGCGCGCGGGGACGTTCTTCGACACGCTGCGCGTCGATCTCGACGCCCACCGCCAGGCCGAGGTGCTCGCGGCGGCGATCGAGCGCGGCCTCAACCTGCGCCGCTACGACGACGGCGTCGGCCTGTCGTGCGACGAGACCACCAGCGCCGACGACGTGCTCGCGCTGCTCGAGTGCTTCGGCGAGCTGTCGTTCGGGCTCGACGCGCTGGTGACGATCCCGATCCCGGCGCTGCCCAAGGAGCTGGCGCGGACGTCGGCGTTCCTGACCCACGAGGTCTTCCACCGCCACCGGTCCGAGCACGATCTGCTGCGCTACCTGCACCGCCTCGAGAGCAAGGACCTGTCGCTCACGACGTCGATGATCTCGCTCGGCTCGTGCACGATGAAGCTGAACGCCACCGCCGAGATGATCCCGGTGACGTGGCCCGAGTTCGGCCGGCTGCACCCCTTCGCGCCCGCCGACCAGACCGCGGGCTACCGCGCGCTGTTCGCGCAGCTCGAGGCCTGGCTCGGCGAGATCACCGGCTTCGCCGCGGTGTCCTTGCAGCCCAACTCCGGCGCCCAGGGCGAGTACGCCGGGCTCCTCGCGATCCGCGGCTACCACGCGTCGCGCGGCGACGCCCACCGCACGGTGTGCCTGATCCCGATGAGCGCCCACGGCACCAACCCGGCCAGCGCGGTGCTCGCGGGCTTCGAGGTCGTGACCGTCGCGACCGCGCCCGACGGCACGATCGATCTCGCCGACCTCGCGGCCAAGGCGGCGAAGCACGCGGCCAAGCTCGGCGCGATCATGGTGACGTACCCGTCGACCCACGGCGTGTTCGAGGAGGGCATCCGCGCGTTGTGCGCGACCATCCACGACCACGGCGGGCAGGTGTACCTCGACGGCGCCAACCTCAACGCCCAGGTCGGCCTGTGCCGCCCCGGCGACTACGGCGCCGACGTCTGTCACCTCAACTTGCATAAGACCTTCTGTATCCCCCACGGCGGCGGCGGCCCCGGCATGGGGCCGATCGCGGTCGCCGCGCACCTGGCGCCGTACCTGCCCGGTCATCCCCTCGCCGCGGTCGGCCCCGATCGGGTCGGCCCGGTCTCGGCCGCGCCCTACGGCTCGCCGAGCATCCTGCCGATCTCGTTCGCGTACATCGCGATGATGGGCGGCGAGGGCCTGACCCGCGCGACCCAGGTCGCGATCCTCAACGCCAACTACCTGGCCCACCGCCTCGACGGTCACTACCCGGTCCTCTACCGCGGCGCCCGCGGCCGGGTCGCCCACGAGTTCATCCTCGACTGTCGACCGCTCAAGAAGACCGCAGGGATCGAGGCCGAGGACATCGCGAAGCGCCTCATGGACTACGGCTTTCACGCGCCGACCATGTCGTTCCCGGTCCCGGGCACGCTGATGATCGAGCCGACCGAGAGCGAGCCGCGCAGCGAGCTCGATCGGTTCTGCGACGCGCTGATCGCGATCCGCGCCGAGATCGCCGCGGTCGAGAGCGGCGCCATGCACCGCACCGACAATCCGCTGAAGAACGCGCCGCACACCGCCGCCGCCGTCACCGCGACCGAGTGGGATCGGCCCTATCCGCGCGAGCAGGCCGCGTATCCCGCCGCGTACCTGCGCGAGCACAAGTACTGGCCGCCCGTCGCCCGCGTCGACAACGCCTACGGCGATCGCAACCTGGTCTGCAGCTGCCCGCCGCTCGAGGCCTACTAGCCGCCCGGGTTACGGTTACGGTTACGGTTACGGTTACGGTTACGGTTACGGTTACGGTTACGGTTACGGCTACGGCTAACGGCTACGGCTACGGCTACGGCTACCGCGGTCAGTCGCGCAGGAATGCGAACAGGCGCTCGGGCAGATCGGCGAGGTCCATCGGCGCCTGGCAGCTCGGGCACGGCAGCGGCGGCGCCTTCATCGCGCGCAGGGTGTCGTGGTGCAGCGCGACGTCGATCAGCTCGCTGGTCTCGGCGCCGCACTTGCTGCACAGGTACGGCGCGTGGAACGACCGCACCGTGCCGCCGCAGCGGACCGCGGGGATGAAGCACATCTGCTCGACCAGCGGCTCGGAGCAGCGCTCGTGGATCAACGTCGCGCCCGCGCTGGTCAGCCCCGCGAGGAAGTGCATCCACTCGCGGATCCCGATCGAGTTGATGAACGTCAGCTCGCCGGTGTCGAGGATGACGCGGCGCGCGGCCCAGGTCGCCACCGACGGCACGAGCTGGACCGCCTCGTCGAGCCGTCCGCGCAGCACCAGCCGTCGCTCACTCTGATCGCCCGTCGCCGTGACGGTCAAGGGGCCGGGTGGCACGGACCCATCGTCCGCTGCGAGACCGGTCGGGGTCAAGTCGGCGGCCCGCGTGCGTGAGCCAAAGATCCGGACGCTTCGTAGCCGGAAACTTGCTCGCGGCCTCACGCGAATCGAGAATGCCCCCATGCTGCGCTGCTTCGCCGCCCTCGCGATCGCGACGCTCCTCGCGGGCTGCGAGGCCACGCGCGAGACCCAGGTCCGCGAGTTCTGCGCCCACACCTGCGGCTGCCAGTTCGCGCTGCCGTCGGTGGTCGAGGTGTGCGTTGACGAGTGCATCGACGACAACGCGGGGGCGTCGGACGAGCGCGTCGAGTGCCTCGCGTGCCTCACCACCATCGAGTGCAGCGGCGATGCCGATGCCTGCGACGCCCCCTGCTTCTTCGATCCGTTCACGTCACGCCAGGAGATCCGATGAAGCCCCTCTTCGTGCTCGTTCCCCTCGGTCTGCTCGCCGCCAGCCCGGCGCTGGCGCAGCCGACCCTGCCCCCGGCCGACCGCCCCAACTCGCTGCCCGGCGATCCCGACGAGCCGCAGCCAGTCGCGGTGACGACCACGCCGTCGGATCCGCCGCCGCAGCCCCAGCCGGTCGTCGTCGCGCCCGCGCAGACCCAGCCCGAGCCCGCGGCGCAGCGCCCGACCGCCTTCGCGATCGCGCTCGGCCTCGGCTACGTCATCCCGTCGGATCTCAGCACGCCGAACACCACCAGCGCGCGCCTGCGCCTGGCCAGCGGGCTGACCTTCGAGCCCCAGGTCACGCTCGGCACCGAGAGCCAGAAGCAGAACAACGACATCGTCGAGACCGAGCTGTCGATCAACTCGGTCGCGCTCGCGCTGATCGTGCGGTACCCGCTGCGCAGCCACGGCAAGGTCGACCTGTCGTTGATCGGCGGCGCCGCGGTCAGCCTCACGACGGTCAACCCCGAGGGCGACGACAACAACCGCAAGATCAACTCGTTCGGCCTGAGCTGGGGCGTCGCCCTCGACTACTGGGTCACGAACCACTGGAACGTCAGCTTCACCGCGTCGAACCCGATCCTGCTGACCCGCAGCATCACCGAGGATCAGGGCCCGGGTGTCGAGGTGTCCGACTCGCTGACGTCGTTCGGCGCGATCTTCGACCCGACGCTGGCCGTGATGCTCCACCTGTACCTCTGACGACGGTTGTCCATGAGGCGCGCGGCTACAGCTCGTCGGCGGTGAACGCGATCACGTCGCGGATCGACGCGGCGCCGAGCACCAGCATCGCCAGGCGATCGACGCCGAGCGCGATGCCCGCGCACGGCGGCAGGCCCTCGGCCAGCGCCGACAGCAGCTTCTCGTCGATCGGGTACTGCGGCAGGCCGCGGGCCCGGCGCATGCTGCGATCGTCCTCGAACCGCGCCCGCTGCTCGGCCGGATCGGTGAGCTCGCCGAAGGCGTTGGCCAGCTCGATGCCGCCGACGTACGCCTCGAAGCGCTCGACCACGGCGGGGTTGCCGTCCTTGCGCCGTGCCAGCGCCGCCAGCGGCGCGGGCCAGTCGGCCAGCAGCACCGGCCGATCGAGCTTCGCCAGCGCCGGCTCGACCCGCTCGACGAACGCGCAGTAGAAGATGTCGTCCCAGTGGCGCGCGGTGCCGAGCTCGACGC
>JAYTAJ010000043.1:0-2206 GCA_043737575.1 Myxococcales bacterium
CGGTCGGCCGCGACGACGTCGTCGAAGACCAGGTGCGGGAACGGCCGCGCGTCGCGCCACGCTCGCGCCAGCGCGTCGTCGTCGTCCCACGCCGAGCCGGGCCGCCACATCGCCGCGGTGTACACGCGCGCGCCTCCGACCGCCAGCGCCGCCGACCGCGAGCGGCGCTCTACGCGCGGGCCAGCGCGAGGGCCAGCGCGGTGTGCAGGCCGTTCGGGCCGGCGGTGAGGCGGAGGATGCGGGCCGGATCGTCGGAGCCGCAGGTGGTGCAGCCGTCGTTGGGTGGCAGGAACCGATCGCCCTCGAAGTAGAGCTGCGTCGTCAGCGGCCGGTGGCCGGGGTGAGTGACGGTGACGTGGATGTGGGCCGGCCGCCACAGCGTCGCGTCGAGCATGTAGTTGCCGGGGCGGATGGTCGCGAGCTGCCAGGTGCCGTCGCTGCCGGCGACCATCGTGCCGCGCAGGCGGAACGGCTCGGACTCGGCGGGCTCGTAGTAGCGGCCGTCGCGATCGGACTGCCAGAAGTCGAGCCGCGCGCCGACCAGCGGTGCGCAGTCGGGGCCGACCACGGTGCCATCGAGGACCAGGCGATCGCCGGGCTCGGTCGGTGACGCGATCGTCATCCGCGACGGCGCGCCCGCGCGGTAGTACGGCCCGAGCACGTCGCCCGTGGTCGCGGCGCAGCCAGCGCCGTCGGGGCCGGGCGCGGCGTCGAGCTCGCTGTCGCCGGGCTCGCCGCAGGCGCCGAGCAGGTAGAGGCCGGCAGGCGCGCGGACGATCCAGGACAGGAGCTGGCGGCGGCGGTGATCGATCATCGACGCCGACGGTACGCGAACCCGCGCGCGAGAAAAGCGGTACTTTCTGACGCGCTTCCCAAGGAAAACTTGATGCTCACCCACCTGCGTCGCAACCTGTGGAACTGGCTGCCCGCGTTCCTCGAGATCGCCGAGGCCGGCAGCATCGTCGCCGCCGCCGGGCGGCTCGGGCTCACCGCCGCCGCGGTGTCGCGCACCCTCGGTCTCCTCGAGGACGCCCTCGGCACCCAGGTCTTCAACCGGGTCGGCAAGCACCTGGTGCTCAACGCCGCGGGCATCGCGCTGCGCGACGCGGTGCGCGACGCCACCCGCGCCGTCGACGGCGGCCTGGCCGAGACCCTCGGCGATCCGTTCCTGCGGCCGCTGCGGATCGCGTCGCTCGGCGTCCTGACCGATCTGGTGGTGCCGGCGCTCCTCGAGCTGAAGCAGCGCCGCAGCGAGCTGATCCCCGAGCACTTCAACCTCGGCGCGACCGACGCCAACAACCTCCTCGTGCGCGGCCGCCTCGACGCCGCGTTCTACTACGAGGAGGTCACCGCCGAGGGCATCGTGGTCGAGCGGCTCGGCACCCTGTCGGCGTCGATCTACTGCGGCCGCGGCCACCCGCTGTTCGGGTCGCGCAAGGTCGCGCTCGCCGACGTGCTGGCGCTGCCGTTCTCGGTGCCGCGGATCGGCGACTCCGGCCGGGTCCGCGACGGCTGGCCGAGCGAGGTGCCGCGCAAGATCGGCATGCGCATCGAGCTCCTGCGCTCGAACCTCGTCGTCGCGCTGTCGGGGGCGCTGCTCACCGTGCTGCCCGACGTCACCGCCGCGCCCCACCTGGTCGCGGGCGAGCTGCGGCGGCTGCCGGTCCTCGACGTCCCCGCGATCGACGTGTTCGTCGCGCGCCACCAGGGCGCGATCGGCCGGCCGCCGATCGAGCTGCTGATCGAGGTGGTGACGCGTCAGCTCGCCGCGGCCGCGGTCGCCAGCGAGATCACGCGTGGACCCCGTGGCGTGCGAGCCCCGGCCCGATCACCGTCGCCCAGGTCGCCGCGACCAGCGCGCGCACGCGCCCGCGCGGCAACACGCCCCAGCCGCCGAGCTCGTCGTCGCCCGCCATCGCGGTGACGTCGTCGGCGACCGCGGCCGCGGCCATCGCCGCCAGGTGGCCGGCGAGCCAGCCGACGTCGCGGACCGCCGCCTCGGCGGCCAGCACGCCCCAGCCGATCCGCGCGTGCTCGATCTCGTCGCGCAGGATCTCGTCGACCGTCGCCGCGACCGGCGGGTGGATCGCCGCGGCGCGCAGCTCGAGCAAGAGCGCGCAGGACAGGCTCTCGGTCACGCAGCCGATCGCCACCGCGGCGTAGAGCGCGCGATCACGATCGTCGAGATCCGGCGGCCCGAGGGTCA
>JAYTAJ010000044.1:0-5122 GCA_043737575.1 Myxococcales bacterium
GGCGACGCCCCGACCGCCGACGAGATCGACGGCTGGATCCGCGACGCGCTGACCGCGGGCGAGACCCTGCGGCCCCACGTCGGCGACGCCAGCCGCTTCGTGTCCGACAAGATCAACGCGGGCGCCAACGTCCTGTTCGAGGGCGCCCAGGGCACGCTGCTCGACATCGATCACGGCACCTATCCGTACGTGACGTCGTCGTCGACGATCGCGGCGGGTGCGTGCCAGTCGACCGGCATCGGCCCGTCGAAGATCGACTGCGTCATCGGCATCACCAAGGCCTACGCGACGCGGGTCGGGGCCGGGCCGTTCCCGACCGAGCTGCACGGCGACGCCGCCGAGGCGCTGCGCCAGGCCGGCGGTGAGTTCGGCGCGACCACCGGGCGGCCGCGGCGCTGCGGCTGGCTCGATCTCCCCGCGCTGCGCCTCGGCGTGCGGCTGTCGGGCATGGACGGCCTCGCGCTCACCAAGCTCGACGTCCTCGCGGGGCTGCCCGAGGTCCGGGTCTGCGTCGCCTACAAACTCGACGGCCAGGAGCTCGACGAGCTGCCGACCGACCTCGACGACATCGCCCGCGCCGAGCCGGTGTTCGCGAGCTATCCCGGCTGGGGTCCCATCGGAGAGGTTCGCACCCGCGACGACCTGCCGACCACGACGCGGCACTACGTCGACACCATCGAGCGCCTCGCGGGGGTGCCGTTCACCCTGATCTCCGTCGGGCCCGACCGCGCCGAGACCATCACGTTCCAGGATCCATTCGACGGGGTCCGCTCGCTGGCCTCCCGCTAGCCGCGCGCGATAGTATTTATCTCCAAGGGTGCGGGGGGCCTGAGGTTCCAAGCCCTCGAACCACGACAGAACGGGAACGCTTATGAAGATCGTCTGCGACGCTTGCTCCGCAAAATATTCGATTGCCGACGAGAAGGTCCAAGGCAAGGTCTTCAAGATCCGCTGCAAGAAGTGCAGCAACATCATCGTCGTGCGCGGCACTGGCGGTGCTGAAGAGGTCGCGGCGCCCGCACCTGCGGCCCCTGGATCCTTCGATCAGAAAGAGACGCGCGTCTACGACTACGGCGGCTACGAGGGCGGCGGTGAGCCCCCGGCCCCGGGCGGCGAAGAGGGCGTATGGCACATCGTCGTCGAGCAGGAGCAGGTCGGTCCGCTGACGGTCGCCGAGGTCCAGGCCCGCTTCGCCGCGGGTGAGATCGACGGCGAGTCGTACATCTGGCGCGAGGGCTTCGCCGACTGGTTGCCGCTGTCGCAGGTGCCGGACTTCGCGCACCTGGTCGCGAGCGGTAGCACCACCACCGCGCAGCCGTCGTCGGGCCAGGACGCGGTCGCGAGCATGTTCGGCGCCAGCAACTACGAGGAGCCGGGCGGCACAAGCAAGAGCGATCCGAACGACGTGTTCGCCGCGCACGCCGCCAAGGCGACCGAGGAGGAGGAGGGCGCGGGCGACCTGTTCGGTCAGCGCGCCGCCGCCGCCAAGCCGCGGTCGTCGCGCCAGACCGGTGATCAGCAGCGAGCGGGCGCGCCGCGCGAGGAGGGCGGGCTGTTCGGCGCCAGCGACAAGCCCGCCGCGGGGGCACCGCCCGCCGCCGCCGGAGGCGCGGGCTCGTCGATGCGCGGCCAGCGCAACGAGAACTCGGTGCTGTTCTCCCTCGGCAACCTCGCCGCGCTCGCCAGCGATGCGCCGCGCTCGTCGGCGCCGTCGGGCGGCTCGGCGCCTGCGCCTGGCGCGGCGGCTCATGGTGGCGGCGAGGGCTCGGGCCTCATCGACATCCGCTCGATGGCGAGCGCGTACCTGGGACCGAGCAAGTCGGCGAGCGGATCGGGTGGGCCGCGCATCGGCTCGGCCGACGATCTGCCGGTGTTCTCGACGGCAGCGTTCAGCGAGCCGGCCGTGATCATCCCGAGCATGGGCGGGTCACGCAACAACAACAAGATGATGTACATCCTGCTCGCGGCGATCGCGGTGCTCGCCGTGATCGCGGTGGTGCTGGTCGTCGTCGTGATGGGCAAGGACCCGGCGACGACGCCGGCCGCGGTCGCGACCAACGACAAGCCGCCGCCGCCGACCGCGGGCAGCGACAAGCCCGCGGATCCGCCGACGACCGGCAGCGCCAAGGGCAGCGCGGTCGAGCCGACGACCGGCAGCGCGACCGATCCGGGCGCGACCACCGGCAGCGCCGCGGTGCCGCCGACGGGCGCGACCGATCCGGGCGCGACCACGGGCAGCGCGGGCGCGACCAAGCCCGCCGATCCGGTCGCCAAGCCGAGCGGCACCAGCGCCACCAAGCCCAGCGGCACCAAGCCCAGCGGCACCAGCGCCACCAAGCCGCCTGTCACCAAGCCGCCGCCGGTCGAGGCTCCCGACACCGGCGGCAAGTGTCTCGACGAGGTCGGCTGCATGCTCGCCGCGAAGGCGCCGAAGTGCTGCGAGCGCTACTCGAGCGGCCGCAAGCCCCCGACGCCGACCCCGACGCCGACCAACAACGGCGGCAAGGATCTGCCCGAGAGCCTGACCAAGGCCGACATCTCTGCCGGCGTCGCCAAGGTGCAGGGCAAGGTCTCGGCGTGCGGCGCGAAGTCGTCGGCCAAGGGCACCGTCAAGGTGTCGGTGAAGGTCGCGGGCAGCGGCTCGGTGTCGAGCGTCACCGTCAAGGAGACGCCGGATCCCGGCCTCGGTTCGTGCGTGGGCTCGGCGATGCAGAAGGCGTCGTTCGCGAAGACCCAGACCGGCGGCACGTTCTCGTACCCGTTCAGGTTCTGAGGTTCGAGCGCAGCGAGGACCGAATCTCATCTGGGAGTCGAGTCGGAATGGCAGTTCTGACCAACCCTGTGTGCTTCTGGGAGGGATGTCGCCATCCCTCCCCTCAGCGTCGCGCCTTCTTGCGCTGCGCCTGCAGCGCGATCGCGAGGATCAGGGCGGCGGCGGCGCCCGCGACGAAGGGCCAGCGGGCGCGGCGGCGGGTCGCGGCGCGCGGGTCGCGACAGCGTCCGTCGCTCGGACGGGTGGCGCTGGCGTCGACGGTGTAGCGCAGCTCGAAGCCGGTCGTGATCGGTCCGCCCTTGCCGGTCCACGCCGCGTCGACGCCGATCATCGGCGCGCCGCCGAGGGTGTGCTCGCCGAGGTGGACGCCGGGGCCTTCCTCCAGTCGCAGCTCGGACTCGCCGGGCGTGTCGACCTGGTACTCGTCGCGGATCGCGAGGCGATGCTCGGTCCCCGCGGCCACGCACAGCCACGCGATCAGATCGACCGACAGCGAGCCGCCGATCGTCGACGGGGTGCCGAGCCCGACGTCGACGCGGGCCCAGCTCCAGGTCAGCGGCGCGCCGTCGATCGCGATCGTCAGCGCCGGTGTCAGCGACGCCGCGAGCTCGCGGCCGAGCACGTCGGCCTCGGCGCCGCTGATCTGCCCGTCGCGATCGCGATCGAGCCGCCGCCGCATCGCCGCCCCCGGCTTCTCGCCGAACAGCACCGTGTACGCGAGGCGGACCCGATCGCCCATCGGGCTGATCTTCAGGTAGCGGTTGTTGGCGTCGACCGAGGCCTCGACGTGGCCGTGGCTCGGCGCCGCGATCAGCGCGACGACGCCGGTCGCGACGATCGCCGAGAGTGGACGGACCACGCGAGGCACGCCGGCATTGTGGACGCGCTCGACGGTGCAGGGAAGATCACGCGACCAGCGGTGACGGTTGACCGTGACCGTCGCGCCTGCCTATCCTGCGCGCCGAGGAGGATTCATGCAGATTCGTAACCTGGCTTGGTGTGCGATCGCGGCGGTTCCGCTTGTGGCAGCGTGCGGCGAGGACGCGCTGCCGCCGCTGTTCCAGCCGAAGCCCGAGTGTACCGGCGCGGCGATCACGCAGTTCACCGGTGGCCGCACCCAGGTGATCTCGTCGCTCGAGATCGGCACCCTCAACGACGGCTTCGATCTCGACGGCGACGGCGATCCCGACAACAAGCTGCAGGGCGTCGGTTCGATCGCGCGCCCGGCGATCAGCGAGTCGTTCGCCGACTACTCCCTCCTCATCCCGATCGAGATGTTCGACTTCGCGACCACCGCGCCCGACAGCTGCGTGAAGTTCGCGCTGTACCTCGGCACCTACAAGACCGACATCGACGAAGACGGCGACGACAGCGCGGTCGCGGACGGCGACTGCAACGATCACGACGAGCTGATCAGCCGCGACGCCGCCGAGATCGCCGGCAACCTGAAGGACGACGACTGCGACGGCCTCGCCGACGAGACCGTCAACGGTACCGCGCAGGTGCCGTCGACCGACGACGTCGATCACGACCTCGACGGTACCAGCATGGCCGACGGCGACTGCGACGACACCAGCGATCTGGTCCAGGGCGGCACGTTCGCCGAGATCTGTGGCGACGGCCTCGACAACGACTGCACCGGCGTCGCCGATCGCAACGAGGGCACGACGCCGACCGAGTGCAACCCGTACGATGCGACGCCCGACCCGGTCGCCATCGACCCCCGCTCGTTCGAGGGCGGCCAGCCGGTGATCCGATTCGACTCGGGCGAGACCAGGATGGTCGACGGCAAGCTGATGCTGTTCGCCGGGCCGTCGCTGTTCGCGGTGACCTTGCCGGTGTCCGACGGCATCAACCTGACGCTCAAGATCACCGGCACGCAGATCGAGGCCGAGGTGGTCGAGGCCGGTGGCTTCGTCACGCTGAAGAACGGCCGCCTCGGCGGCGTCATCGACGCTCGCACCGCCGACACCATCCGCGGCCTCACCGTCGATCAGATCGGCCTCACGCCGGAGAACTCGCTGCTCGACGCGATCTTCGCCAACGTGCTCGGCCCGCTGCTCGCGTTGCCGTCACGGCCGATGAACGATCCCCACGCCGGCTGCCGGTCGCCCGACATCGACGTCGATCGCGACGGCCTCGAGGTGTTCTGCGACGACGATCTCGACGACGCCGACAAGTCGGTCGATCTGTGCGTCGACGGCGACGGCTCCGAGGTCCGCGACACCGTCGTGAACGGCGTGACCACCCACTGCACCGAGGCGCTCGACTCCAAGGGCAACCCGCGCTTCCCCGACGGCATCTCGGTCGAGCTGAACTTCGAGACCGCGCCCGCGACCCTGGTCGCGC
>JAYTAJ010000045.1:0-11777 GCA_043737575.1 Myxococcales bacterium
GTCCCGTCACTTCTCGATGATCGAGCAGTCCTCGAACGCGTAGAGCGTGTCGATCTTCGGATCGCTCGACATCACCCGCCACGCGTAGAACTGGGCGAACTTCGGGTCGAAGGTCACGCGCACGGTCTTGCCCTTGGGCAGGGTCTTGCCGACGATGGCCATGACGTCCTTGACCTTGCACTTGGCCTCGGCGTGGGTGCCGACGCCCTCCCACTGGTTGGTCGCGTCCCAGCGCTGCTTGTGCGAGACCCCGGCCGCGCCCGGGTTGTACTTCTTGATGGTGTCGCGGCGGACGACCTTCGACGCCGACTGCACACCGTTCTCCGAGATGTACATGACCTCGGCGCCCTTCGACACGTCGACCCGGCCCTCGGCGTCGACCGCCTGGAAGTTGGCCGACCACCAGATCGCGTCGCGCTTCCACTTCGTCGCGGGCGTCGCCAGCGCGGCGATCAGCGCGTCGGCGTCGGGCTTGTTGCGATCGACGCCGAGGCTCGCGTACGAGATGTTGCCCTTCGCGGTCGAGCCGAACTTCATCTTGAAGATCACGCCGCCGATCGCGAGGGCGATCACCACGACCACGCCGCCGATGATCTTGAACTTCGACACGCCACCGCCGCCGCTGCCGAGCTTGAACGGGATCTTGAAGCCACCGACGTTGACGGCGAAGTTGTGACCGCCCGCGGCCGGCGCGACGGGAGGCGCCGCCGAGGTCGCGGCCGGCATCGGCGCGGGCGCGCCGCCCTGGTACGCGGGGGCACCGGGGCTGTAGCCCTGCTGCGGGTAGCCACCGTGGGCGGCGGGCTGCTGGTACGCGGGCTGGTACGCGGGCTGCTGGTACGCGGGCTGCTGGTACGCGGGCGCGGCGGCCGGCGCCTCGGCCGCGGCGCCGATCGGGCCGACCGGCGTGCCGCAGCTCTGGCACGGCACGGCGTAGGTGGGGAGCGCCCAGGCACCCGCGCCACAGCGAGGACAGCGGGTCTGAACGTAGCCTTGGTTCGTCGTCATGGGGTGATTGAGCCACCTCGGTCAAGCCTGTGACACCCGCGCTGGTCGATCCTTGCCAGGTGCCGATCGACTTCGAGGCGGATCCAAACCGTTAGGCGTGTTACGTTCCTGCGCGAGGCCCGGATGAAGAAGATCCTCGTCGTCGAGGACGATCCCATCAATCTGCAGATCCTGTCCGACTTCCTCGGCGCGCACGGCTACGACATGCGCGGCGCTGCGAACGGTCCTGACGGGGTCGCGTCGTTCTGGCGCGAGCGCCCGGATCTGATGCTGATCGACGTCCAGCTGCCGCGCAAGAACGGCTTCGAGGTCTGCTGGGAGATCAAGCGCACCCCCGAGGGCGCGCAGATGCCGGTCTTGCTGATGAGCGCGGTCTACACGCCCCACGAGGTCCTCGACCGCCACGCCGCGCCGAGCCTCGCCGCGGGCTACCTCGCCAAGCCGTTCGATCTCGAGAGCCTGCTGTCGCGGGTCCGGACGCTGATCGGCGACGCCGCGACCGCGTGAGGCTGCCCGGCTTCCTCGAGGAGCTGCGCAGCGAGGCCTACCGGCCCCGCCTGATCACGGGCGTGTGGACCGGCTACCTGATCGCGGTGGCGTTCGCGGTGCTCGCGGCCGGCGCGGTGGTGTTCGACCTGTCGCCGTACGGCCGCGAGTTCCTGATCATCCTCGCGGTCAAGGCCACCACCAACACGCTGGCGCTGATCGCGCTGTCACGGCGCTGGCGGCTCGGTCTCGAGCTGATGTCGATCAACACCGGCGCCGACGTGATCTGCATGACCGCGGCGATCTACTTCACCGGCGGACCGCAGAGCCCGCTGTTCGCGGTCTACGTCATCGAGGTCGCGGTGGTCGCGCTCTTGTCGAACCTCGGCACCACGCTGACGATCGCGGGCACGATCCTGCTGGCGTTCGGCGCGCTGTGCGGGCTCGAGCTCGGCGGGGTCTTGCCGCGGACCCAGCCGCCCCTCGAGGGTCCCCTCGAAGGCTGGCACGTCGTCATGATCATGGCGTTCGCCGCGTTCGCGATCGGCCTGCCGACGATCTTCACCGCGGCGATCCTGCGGCGGCTGCGCGATCGCGAGGCCAAGCTCGCGGCTCGCACCGACGAGCTGATCGAGGCCGGCAAGCAGAAGAGCGTGTTCCTGGCGTCGGTCACCCACGAGCTGCGCACGCCGATCCACGGCATCCAGGGCCTGTCCGATCTGATCGCCAGCGGCGTCTACGGTCCGCCCACCGATCGCCAGCGCGACGCCGCCGCGTCGATCAAGCGCAGCGCGCAGTCGCTGCTCCACCTGATCGACGATCTGCTGGCGCTGGTGAAGGCCGACGTCGGCCGGCTCGAGGTCCGGCCCGCGCCGTTCGCGCTCGACGAGCTGGTGCTGCAGGTCACCGCGTCGGTGCAGTGGATGCTCGGCACCAAGCAGCTGACCTTGCGCCACGAGGTCACCGACGCGACCGTCGCCAGCGATCGCCGCCTGCTCGGCCACGTGCTGGTCAACCTGATCGCCAACGCCGCCAAGTTCACGCCCGAGGGCGGCCAGGTGATCGTGCGCGCGCGGGTCGACGGCGACCGGCTGATCCTCGCGGTCGCCGACACCGGGGTCGGCATCCCCGACGACAAGCGCGCCGAGATCTTCGAGGCGTTCCGCCAGCTCGACGGCGGCGACGAGCGCCAGTTCGGCGGCGTCGGGCTCGGCCTCGCCCTGGTCAAGCGCTGCACCGAGCTGCTCGGCGGCACCGTCGCGGTCGCCAGCACGCTCGGCCAGGGCTCGACGTTCACCGTCGACGTCCCCGCTCACATGCAGAGCCAGCTCGAGCGACAGTAGGCCGGCTTGTTGACGTGATCGCCCGCGACCAGGAACTCGCAGCCGAAGCGGTAGGTCTTGCCCGCGACGACCGGCCAGATCGCCGACACGCTGCCGGCCTCGTAGTTGCTGCTGGCGCCGAGGTTGGCGCCCCAGCCGCCGTCGTTGTGGTTGAGGCCGTCGTAGAACGCGCCGGTGCGGATCGCCGTCGACCCCGTGCTCGCCGCGTTGAAGACGCCGACCATGCCCATCACCCACACCATGCACACGCCGTTGGCGGTCGCGGTGACCGCGTTGTCGTAGGAGTAGTTGCTGCCGACGACGGTCGTGATCTGGTTGTGCTGGACGTTGGTGTGCAGCGGCAGCGCCAGCTTGCCCATCCCGATGCCGTAGTCTGCGAGCCCGAGCGTCACCGCGCCGGTGGTGCCGCCGCCGACCAGACCGACGCCGGCGGTGACGTCGGTGATGTCGCCCGGGCCGAGATCGTCGACCTCGCAGGTCACGGTGCCGTCGGCAGCGATCGCGCGGATCGACTGGCCGACCGCGCAGCTGGCCCCGACGCGGCGCTGCACCACCGCGGGGTCGATCGCGAGCGACACGTCGCCGCTGGTGCCGCCGCCCGTGAGGCCGAGGCCCGGGCTGACGCCGCCGATGTCGCCCGTGCCGACGTCGTCGGCCTCGCAGGTCACGGAGCCGTCGGCGGCGATCGCGCGGATCGCCTGCCCCGCGACGCAGGTGCCGCTGACCCGCGTCTGGAGCGTCGAGGTGTTGACGGCGCCGCAGGTGACGGTGCCGTCGGCGGCGATCGCGCGGATCGACTCGCCGACCGCGCAGCTGCCCGCGACGCGGCGCTGCACCACCGCGGGATCGATCGCGATCGACACGTCGCCGCTGGTGCCGCCGCCCGTGAGGCCGAGGCCCGGGCTGACGCCGCCGATGTCGCCGGTGCCGACGTCGTCGGGCTCGCAGGTCACGGTGCCGTCGGCGGCGATGGTGCGGATCGCCGCGCCCGCGGCGCAGACCCCGACCACGCGGGGCTGGAGCTCGTCGGCGGCGAACGGACCGACCGCGTCGGCGACCGCGGCGCGCACCGCGTACGGCACCGAGCCGACCTGCAGCCGCGGCGTCAGCGTGACGTTGTTGACGACGATCTCGAGCCACAGGTTGCGGCCGTCGAACACGCTGGCGTCGAGGGCGGTCGTGGCGCCGAGCGCGACGTGGACGAGGCCGTCGATCGCGTCGACGCCCGGGTGCGACTCGGTCCAGACCTGGACGCCGTTCGACGGCGCGTCGTGCAAGCGGAAGCCGAGGTTCTGCGGACCGACGGCGGGGGCGCCGCTGGGATCGGCGAGCCGCCCCGTGAAGGTGAGGCGCGACGGGACGTCGGCGTGGGCGGCGGCGGGCGCGGCGACCGCGAGCGCGAGCGCGAGGAGTGGCAGGACGTGACGCATGGAGTCTCCTTGGATACGAGTGGGGGACGGTGATCAGGGTGCGATCGGCGTGACGCGGCGGAGCGTGGTGCCGCCGCTCGCGACCGGGACGGCGGGCAGCGCGCTGACCTCGACGTCGAGCACCATCCCGCCGCCCGTCACCCGGCCCGACAGCACGGACAGCTGACGGGCCGCGGTCGGCGGCAGCTCGGGCGGCGCGTCGATCGGCGGCGCGGCGTCGATGGGCGGCCCCGCGTCGTCGATGGCGTCGACGGTGGCGTCGGATCCAGGCGACGGCTGGACCGAGCCGCACGCGGCGGTGGCCAGCAGGATGAAGAGCACGCGAACGGACAGGCGAATGGACGGCATCGAGTTCCTCCGGTTCGAGCCTGGCCAGAGCAAGCGGCTGGCCAGCCCGGGCGCGGCTCGATCACCGCGTGATCACGCGGCCGGGTGCGCCGCGGTCGCGGTCGGCACCGACACGATCGACACGATCGTCGCGCGCGATCAGTCGGCGTCGTCGCGCGGCGCCGAGATCCCGAGGCGCTCCATCCGACGATAGAGCTGGGTCCGATGCAGGCCGAGCGCGCGCGCCGCCGCGGCGACGTTGCCCGCGGCGATGCGCAGCGCGTCCTCGATCGCCGCGCGATCGGGGCGGCGCCGTCGACCGACCGAGGCGGGCTCCGCCGCGGGTTCGGCCGTCGCGGACGGCGGCGCGACCGCGGCGGCGGCGGCGACCGCGGGCAAGTCGTCGGCCCGCACCACCTCGCGGCCCGCGGTGACCGCCGCCACCGCGGCGGCGTCGACCGCGTGGACCAGCTCGCGGATGTTGCCCGGCCACGCCCGCAAGCACGCCGCCTCGATCAGGCGCGGGTGCGGCCGCAATCCTGCCGCGCGGTGCGCCAGCACCCGTGCGATCAGCCGCGGCACGTCGGCGACCCGGGCCCGCAGCGGCGGCAACGCGACCAGCGGGTGCGCGAGCCGATAGTAGAGATCGGCGCGGAAGCGACCCGCCGCGACCTCGGCCTCCAGATCGCGGTGGGTGGCGGCGACGATGCCGAGCTCGACGGTGCGACCCGTGCTGGCGCCGAGCGGCACCACGTCGCGGGTCTCGAGCACGCGCAGGAGCTTGGCTTGCACGATCGGATCGAGCTCGCCGATCTCGTCGAGGAACAGGGTGCCGCGATCGGCCGCCCGCAGGTAGCCGTCGGCGTCGGTGGCGCCCGAGAACGCGCCGCGCCGCGAGCCGAACAGCAGCCGCTCGGCCAGCCCCTCGGGGATCGTGGCGCAGTTGACCGCGACCAGCGGGCCGTCGGCGCGGGGCCCGTGCTGGTGATAGCGCCGCGCCGCCGCCTCCTTGCCCGTCCCGGTCTCGCCGACGACGAGGAGCGCTGCGCCCGCGGCGGCGCGCGCGATCTGATCGTGGGCCCGGGCCAGCTCGGGCCCGATCACTGCCTCGGCGTCGTCGACGACCGGGTCGGTGTGGCCGCGACCGTCGCGCACCAGGACGATCACCGACTGGCCGATCCGGACCACGCCGTCGCCCGCCAGGCGGCGCTCGCCCTCGAGCCGCTCGCCGCCGACCTGGGTGCCGTTGCGGCTGCCGAGATCGCGGACGACCCAGGCGCCCGCCGACCACCGCACCACCGCGTGGCGGCGCGACACCCGCTCGTCGTCGACGCCGAGGCCAGCGTCGCCCCCGACGCGGCCGATGACGACCTCGGCGGCGCCGACCGGATGCACCGCGCGCACCACGCGCTCGCCGCAGCTGACCACGATCGCGACCGGGGTCACCGCCGCGGTCGCGGCGACGCTGGTGTGGTCGTCGAGCGTGTCGGTCGCCATCGCCGCGAGCGTACCCGAGGCGGCGGCCGATGCGGACCAACCGCCGTGGTACCGTCACGCCCGTGGTCCGGGTCCGCGCCGATGATGACGCCGATCGGTCGCTGTCGTCGACGCTGGCCACCGCGACCGACGACGCGCCCCGGACCACCGCCGCCCTGGCCGCGGGCTCCCGCCTCGGGCGCTACGTCGTGACCGCGCCGATCGGCGTCGGCGGAATGGGCGCGGTCTACGCCGCCCACGATCCCGAGCTCGATCGTCACGTCGCGATCAAGGTGCTGCGCGGCGATCTGTCGGAGCACGCGACCCTGCGGCTGCGGCGCGAGGCGCGGACCATGGCGCAGCTCAGCCACGCCAACCTGGTGGCGGTCCACGACGTCGGCGTCGTCGACGATCGCCTGTTCCTGACGATGGAGCTGATCGAGGGCACGACGCTGCGGGTGTGGTGCCGCGACCGACCGTGGCGCGAGGTGCTGGCGGCGTACCTCGCGGCCGGGCGCGGCCTGGCGGCGGCCCACGCCGCGGGCGTCGTGCATCGCGACTTCAAGCCCGACAACGTCCTGCGCAGCCACCGTGGCCGGGTCGCGGTCGGCGACTTCGGCATCGCCCGCCGCCGCGATCAGGTCACCCCGATCGACGGCGCGCCGCTCGCCACGCCCGACCTGGCGCTGACCCAGACCGGCGCGGTGCTCGGCACGCCGAGCTACATGGCGCCCGAGCAGCTCGACGGCGGCGGCGCCGACGCGCGCAGCGATCAGTTCGCCTTCGCGGTCGCGCTGTGGGAGGGCCTGCACCGCCAGCACCCGCTGGTCGCGCCTGGCGCGGGGCTGCCCGCGCTGCGGCTCGCCGCCGCGGCCGGACGCGTGATCGAGCCGCCGCCCGGCCCGGTGCCGACCCGGGTCACCCGCGCGCTGACGCGAGCGTTGCGCCCCGATCCCGCGGCGCGCTGGCCGTCGCTCGACGCGCTGCTCGCCGAGCTCGACGTCCTCCAGCCGCGCCCGATCAAGCTGTGGACCGCGCTCGCGGCGACCGCGATCCTCGCCGTCGGCGGCGCGGGCTACGCGTGGTCGAGGGCGGGCGCGGTCGCGGGCCCGGCGCCGTGCGGCGGCAGCGACGCGCTGATCGCCGCGATCTGGAGCCCGGCCCGCGCGACCGCCACCGCCGCGGCGTTCGCGGCGACCGGCGTCAGCTACGCCGCCGACACCTGGAGCCACACCCGCGACGGGATCGATCGCTGGACCGCGCGCTGGATCGCGACCCGCACCGCGGTGTGCCGCGCGACCGCGGTGCATCACGAGCAGTCGCCCGCGGTCATGGATCGCAAGATGCGCTGCCTCGATCGATCGCGCCTCGAGCTGGCCGGCCTGCTCGACGCGCTCGCCGATCCGAGCCCCGCGATCGTCGAGCACGCCGCGGCGGCGGTGTCGCGGCTCGACGACGCCAGCGGGTGCGAGCGATCGATCGCGGGCACCGACCTGCCGCCGCGCACCGGCGCGACCGCGGTCGCGGCCGGCGTCCTCGAGCCGTGGCTCGCCAGCGAAGCGGCGCGGCTGTCGCTCGGCGAGGTTCGCACCGCGCGCGCCGCGCTCGCCGCGATGGCGCCGCTGGTCGCCGCGGCTGGCGACGCGCCGCTCCGCGCCCGCCACGCCGAGCTGCAGGGCCGCGCCAGCCTGGTCCTGCAGGATCTCGATCGCGGCCGCCGCCAGCTGACCCGCGCGGTCCACACCGCCGACGAGATCGGCGACGACCTCGCGCGGGCCCGCGCGACCGTGGGGCTCGCGAACCTCGCGTTCCTCGGCGACGACCTCACGCGCGCCCGCGACCTGACCGACGACGCGATGGCGATCGCCCGCCGCACCGGCGACGAGCCCAAGACCGTCGCCGAGGCGCTGACGGTGCGCGCCGACGTCGCCGCCGCCGAGAACCTCCTCGATCAGGCGCGGCTCGACTACCAGCAGGCGCTGACCCTCCTGACCGCCGAGCGGGTCGCCCCCGGGTTCGCCCTCGCGGTCACCCGCGCCAACTACGCCGCGCTGCTCGCGCGCCTGGGCGATCGCCCCGAGGCCGAGCGCCAGTATCGCCAGAGCGTCGCGCTGTTCGAGACCGTGCTCGGCGGCCAGCACCCCAAGCTCGCCGTCGTGCTCGGCAACCTCGCGTCGGTCTTGCTCAACGGCGATCGCGTCGCCGAGGCGATCCCGCTGCTCGAGCGATCGCTGGCGATCAAGCAGCGCTACCTCGGCGCCGATCATCCGTCGCTCGGCTTCGCGTATCAGAACCTCGGGGTCGCCGCCCGCCGCCAGGGTCGCCTGGCCGACGCCGAGGCGCTCACCGATCGGGCCCGCGCCGCCTTCGCCAGCCGCCCCGAGCTCGCCTACGCGCTGCCGTCCGCGCTGACCGGGCTCGCCAACATCCGGGTCGCCCTCGGCCGCGATCGCGACGCCGTCCCGCTGTACCGGCAGGCGCTGGCGCTGACCGTCGCCGACCGCAAGGGCGCGACCGCGTCGGCCGCCGACCTCCGCTTCCGGCTCGCGCGATCGCTGTGGCGCCTCGGCACCCGTCGCCCCGCCCACGCCCTCGCCGTCGAGGCCCGCGCCTTCTACCGCGGCGCCACCGACGCCGCCGCGCCGCTCGCCGACGTCGACGCCTGGCTCGCCGATCCCGCTGGCTTCACGCCCGGGTTCTTCCGCTGATCAGGCCGCGCGCGCGATCGCGTCGAGCTTGCCGCCCAGCGACAGCCGGTAGAAGCGGCGCAGCTCGACCAGCATCTCGGCGATGCGGCGCGGCGCGACGAACCGCCGCTCGAGCGACGCGGTGTAGCGCCGCGCGTTGTGGTTCGCGACCCGGTAGCGATCGCGCTCGTCGGCGTCGAGATCGTCGTCGAATCGGCAGTCGTCGAACAGCCGCTGCCGCCACGCCGCGCTCACCGCGGGCGCGAGGTCGCCGGCCAGGAGGCAGGTGACGTACTTGTCGATCTCGGCCTGGAGCTCGAGCTCGAGGGCCGACACCGGGCGATCGCGCTGCGCGCACACCGCGGCATAGACGAAGTGCGACACGCCCTCGACTGCGAACAGGAACGCGCCGGTGTTGCGATCGTCGAGCTGCGCCCGCGGATCGTGGGCCGCCAGGCGCGCCAGCACCGCGGCGTCGACGAACAGCCCGAGATCGAGGCCGTCGGCCGACTCGATCGCCACCAGCTGCTCTTGCGGCGCCCGCGCCAGCCCCAGCGAATCGCGCCCCTGTTCGTCGAGGAGGAACCGCTCGACCGCGAGCCCGGTCGCGACGCGATACAGGGTCTCGAGCCCGCGCTGCAACCGCACCAGGACTTGCGCGGTCACTGGAGGATCGTCACCTCGGTCGCGTCGACCATCACGCCGAGCGCGCGCAGCTTCTTCTCGATCCAGGCGTCGCGGGTCCGCACCCACTGCTCGTACAGCGTGATCAGATCGGCGCCCGCGAAGTCGACCCGGCGCCGGATCTCGCCGAGCACGTCGACGAAGGCCGGGAACTTCTCCGCCAGCTCGCCGTAGACCTCGGTGAGCGAGCCCGACAGCTGCCCCGCCAGCTCGGCGTAGGCGCCGCGGCCCAGGCCGATGTAGTAGTCGGTGTCGACCAGCTTGCGCGACAGCGACTCGGCGAAGAATCCGGCGATGTACAGCGAGGTGTCGCCGACCTCCTTCAGGCGCTTCACCCGCTCGGCGGGGGAGGCGTGCTGCGCCTCCGCCAGCCGCAGCGCGAGGGGCACGTCCGGTAGCCGCGCCCGGGTGAAGTCCCCGAGCAGCGACACCAGGTAGAAGCCCGCGGGAGCGGTCGCCTCGACCTGCACCGCCTCGAGCGACTCGGACAGGACCTCGTAGAAATACCCATCCACCGAAGCAGCAGGTTTGACCGTATCCATATCCAAGTAGTCGCCCATCGGAGCCATCGTGCAAGTTCGCGGCGATGGCGCGCCTCCCGGGAGGCCGCCTCATGCTCGCGGTGTGTGTACGCCGCTGTAGGTCCCCTCCGCGCCGCCCGCCCCAACGAATTCACCCGCCTGAGGGTTGCGCCGCAGGTCGAGCGCCTTAGTATGCGCGCCGTTAGCACTCGCACACGGTGAGTGCTAACAGAATCAATTGCCCAGGGCCTGCTCCGCAACCCTGGGCTCCGTTTCTCTCCCGATACCTACCGAGGAAGACCCATGAACGTTCGCCCGCTGCAGGATCGTCTGCTGGTTCGCCGAGTCGAAGAAGAAGAGAAGACCAAGGGTGGGCTCTTCATCCCCGACGCCGCCAAGGAGCGCCCGCTCGAGGGCAACGTCATCGCGGTCGGCGCGGGCAAGCGCCTCGAGGACGGCACCATCGTGGCCCTCGACGTGAAGCCGGGCGATCGGGTCCTGTTCGGCAAGTACGCCGGCAACGAGATCAAGCTCGACGGCGTCGACCACCTCATCCTGTCCGAGGACGAAGTCCTCGGCATCATCGGCTAAGGGCAAAGGAACGAACATGTCTGCCAAGGATATCGTCTTCGACGAGCGCGCTCGCACTTCGCTGGGCAAGGGCGTCGACGCTCTCGCCAACGCGGTCAAGGTCACGCTCGGCCCGCGCGGCCGCAACGTGGTCATCGAGAAGAGCTGGGGCTCGCCCACGGTCACCAAGGACGGCGTCACCGTCGCCTAGGAGATCGAGCTCGAGAACAAGTTCGAGAACATGGGCGCGCAGATGGTGAAGGAGGTCGCCTCCAAGACCTCCGACAACGCCGGCGACGGCACCACCACCGCCACCGTGCTGGCGCAGTCGATCTACCGCGAGGGCTCCAAGCTCGTCGCCGCGGGCCACAACCCGATGGCGATCAAGGTCGGCATCGACGCCGCGGTCGCGAAGATCGTCGAGCACCTGAAGGGTCAGTCCAAGGAGACCAAGAACCACAAGGAGATCGCCCAGGTCGGCACGATCTCCGCGAACGGTGACACCGCGATCGGCGACATGATCGCCGAGGCGATGGAGAAGGTCGGCAAGGAGGGCGTGATCACGGTCGAGCAGGCCAAGACGATGGAGAGCGAGCTCGTCGTCGTCGAGGGCATGCAGTTCGACCGCGGCTACCTGTCGCCGTACTTCGTGACCGACAGCGAGCGCATGGAGGTGTCCCTCGAGGACGCCTACCTGCTGCTGCACGAGAAGCGCATCAGCAACATGAAGGAGCTGCTGCCGATCCTCGAGCAGATCGCCAAGAGCGGCCGCCCGCTCCTGGTCGTCGCCGACGACATCGAGGGCGAGGCCCTGGCGACCCTGGTCGTCAACAAGCTGCGCGGCACGCTGCACATCGCGGCGATCAAGGCGCCCGGCTTCGGCGATCGCCGCAAGGAGATGCTGCGGGACATCGCCGCGCTGACGGGCGGCCAGGCCTTCACCGAGGACCTCGGCACCAAGCTCGAGAGCGTCACGCTCGCCGATCTCGGTCAGGCCAAGCGCATCACGATCACCAAGGACAACACGACGATCATCGACGGCGCTGGCAAGAAGGCCGACATCGATGCCCGCGTGAAGCTGATGCGCAAGCAGATGGAGGACACCACCTCCGAGTACGACAAGGAGAAGCTGCAGGAGCGCATCGCCAAGCTGGTCGGCGGCGTCGCGGTCATCCGCGTCGGCGCGGCCACCGAGGTCGAGCTCAAGGAGAAGAAGGCGCGCGTCGAGGACGCGATGCACGCGAC
>JAYTAJ010000046.1:0-2196 GCA_043737575.1 Myxococcales bacterium
GGCGGTGCGCCTGCCCTACGTCGGCTTCCGCTGCGTGATCACGCGGACGGTGCCGACCCCGACCACGATGGCGCCGACCCAACCGCTGGCGCCGTAGCGGGTCAGATCGGCGCGGCGTCGATCGCAGCGTCGACGGCGGCGGTCGCGGCATCGACCACCACCGCGTCGGTGACCGCGGCGTCGAGCGGCGCGTCGACGGCGGCGTCGATGGGGCTCACCTCGCCGGCCTCGAGGCAGGTCTTGGTGCTGGCGTTGCACTTCAGGTCGTCGGCGCAGTCGCGATTGACCTGGCAGCGCGCGCCGTACTCCTGGGCGCAGCCGGCCAGCCCGAGGAGCGCGGCGAATCCGAAGCAAGTCAGCGCAGAATGAAAGCGACGCATAGAGGGGCTAGATAGCATGGGCAGGGCCTTCGTCGGTAGACTCCGCCGCGCGCCGCGCGGTTGCCTGCGCTGGCGCCTCGCTACTTGGCCGCGAGCCACGCCGCCGCGAGGTAGACCCGCGCCGCGCTGCCCGCGGGTGCCGCGACGACGGCGGCGGCGGTGGCCGCCAGCGTCGGGCCGCGTCCGTCGAGGATGACCAGGCGCCGCGCCGCCGCGGCCGCGACCTGGGCGTCGGCGTCGGCCGCCGCGGTGGTGAGCGCGCCGCGATCGCTCTGCGCGCCCACGACGATCAGGCGCACCTGCGGATCGGCATCGACGTGACCGCCGAGCTTGGCGCGACCGGCGTCGCCGCCGAGGTTCGCCAGCGCGGTGACCGCGGCCAGGCGCACGCCGACCGCCTCGTGGCCGAGCAAGGCCGCGGTGCGATCGAGCTCGCCGCTGCGGACCCAGGCCTCGGCGAGGCTGGCCAGGACCAGCGGGCTCTTCTCCTTGGCGAGCGCGGTCAGATCGGTCGCGCCGCGCTTGGCGTCGAGGCGGCCCAGCGCCAGCACCGCCGCGGCGCGGACCCGCTCATCGCGGTGGCGCAACAGCGGCGCGATCAACCAGAACGTCGCGCGGCTGGTCGCGCCCGCGCCCGCGGCGTCGGCGATCGCGGCGGCGCACTGCGATCGGACCGACGCGTCGGGATCGTCGAGCCCGCGGCCCAGCGGCTTCCACGCCGCGCCGTCGACCACCGCGGCGGCGGCGAGGGCGCGACAGGCGGCGCCGCGCACCCGCGGCTCGCCCGAGCCGACCAGGCGGCCGAAGTCGACGATGGCCTTCGGCACCGGCGCCGAGCCCGCGGCGATGAGCGCCGCCCAGGTGCGGGCCTTGAGCGCGGGCGTCTTCGCGGCCTTGCCCTCGGCGAGCCAGGTCGTGACGATGCGCGCGACGTCGGCGCCGGCGCCCAGCGCCACCATCGCGCGCGCCGCGGCGCCGGTCAGCTCGGCGTTGGCGCCGACGTCGCGCTCGAGGATCGTCGTGAGCAGCGGCACCGCGTCAACGTCGCCGATCGCCGCCAGCGCCGCGATCGCCGCGCCGCGCAGGTTGACGTCGAGGGCGCCGTCGGCGATCGACCGCAGCTCGCGCGCGGCCGGCCGGATCGTCGCGTCGCCCGCGGCGGTCACCGCGCGCCGCTGGACGCTGGCGTCGGCGCTGGCGAGGCCGTCGCGCACCACCGCGATCATCACCCGCTCGCCGAGCGCGATCGTGGCCGGCGGCGGGTTGGTACCCGCGACCGTGGCCAGCCGCCGCACCGCCTCGATCAGGTTGCCGTCGTCGAGGAACTTGGGCACCGCGCGCTCGGGCGCCCACTCGATCCGGGTCAGGCTCGCGGTCGCGGTCCCGGCCTGCCGCCGATCGCGCGCGAACCGCCACTGCACGTAGACGTGATCGTCGTCGGACCGCAGCGCCACGTCGGCGGCGGGGAACGGCCCGGCGTCGGTCGCGACCGCGGCCACGACCTCGTCGTACTCGGCCTTGCCGCTCGGCTGGACCACGCGGGCCTCGACGATCGCGCCGTGCTGATCGATCACGAACGCGACGGTCGCCGACAGCGTCGGGTCGTTGAGCGGGTGCCCGGGCGGCAAGCGCAGCCGGCAGTCCTCGAGGAACTGTAGCCAGCCGTTCTGGATCCGCGGCGCCATCTGCTCGAGGTAGGTCAGCCCGAACGTGCTCGGATCGGGGGGCAGCGGCAGCGGCAGCGGCGGCGGCGGCGTGAAGTCGGTCGGGAAGGTGTCGTTGCCCGACGCGGTGACGCCATCGCCGGATCCGCGGC
>JAYTAJ010000047.1:0-2195 GCA_043737575.1 Myxococcales bacterium
GGATCGCCGGGGCCGTTCGACAGGAAGATGCCGTCGGGCGCGAGGGCGAGGACGTCGGCGGCGCTGGTGGTGGCGGGGACGACGGTGACGCGGGCGCCAGCGTCGACCAGGCGGCGCAGGATGTTGCGCTTGATGCCGAAGTCGTAGGCGACGACGTGGTGGCGCGGCGGATGGACCTCGCGCGCGGTGTCGTCGTCGCTGGCGCGCCAGCTCGGCGCGCTCCAGGTGTACGCGGCGGGTGCGGTGACCAGCGGCACCAGATCGAGGCCGTCCATCACCGGCTGGGCGCGGATCGCGGCGAGCAGCGCGGCGAGCGCGGCGTCGTCGGCGGGCGCGGGAGCGATCGCGCCGCGCATCGCGCCCTCGGTGCGCAGGACCCGGGTGATCGCGCGGGTGTCGACGTCATCGATCCCGGCCCGATCGTGCGACGCCAGCCAGCGATCGAGCTCGTCGTCGGCGCGCCACGATGACGACGACGTCCGCTCGCGCACCACCAGCCCGGCGCACGCCGGCGTCTCGGCCTCGAGGTCGGTGCGGTTGACGCCGACGTTGCCGATCTGCACCGCGGTCATCACGACGATCTGCCCGCTGTACGACGGGTCGGACACGATCTCCTGGTAGCCCGTCAGCGCGGTGTTGAAGACGACCTCGCCGTGGCTGACCTTGGCGGCGCCGAAGCCGCGGCCGCGGAACACCCGGCCGTTCTCGAGGACAAGCACCGCGTCGCGACTCACGCCAGCCTCCGGTCGCGGTCGCAGGTCGGGTGACCCGCGAGTAACGTCAGCACCGCGCGGCCGATCAACGCGTGACCGACCAGCGGCGTGTTCTTGCCCTTGCCGACCAGCTCGTCGGCGCCGACCGTCCACGCGCGCTCGGGATCGATCACCGCGAGATCGGCGACGACGCCGACGGCGATCGTGCCGGCGTCGAGGGCGAAGGCGCGCGCCGGCGCCGACGTCAGCGCCTCGATCGCGCGGCGCAGCGGCAGCGCGCCGGCCCGGACCAGCGCCAGCACCTGGCCGATCGAGGTCTCGAGGCCGACCGCGCCCGCCGCCGCCTCCTCGAACAGGCCCTCCTGATCGGTGAGGCCCTGCGGCGCGTGATCGGTGGCGATCGCGTCGATGGTGCCGTCGGCGAGCCCGGCGATCAGCGCCTGGCGATCGGCGTCGCCGCGCAACGGCGGCGTGATGCGGGTGTGGGGATCGTAGTGCGCGCACGCCTGCTCGGTCAGCGACAGGTGGTGGGCGGTGACCTCGGCGGTGACCGGCAGGCCGCGGCGCTTGGCGTCGCGGATCAGCTCGACGGTGCGGGCGCTCGACACGTGGGCGACGTGATAGCGCGCGCCGGTGATCGCGACGATCTCCAGATCGCGCGCGACGATCGCGGTCTCGGCCAGCTCGCTCTGGGCCTTGAGGCCGATGCGGGTCGACAGCGCGCCCTCGTTCATCACGCCGCCCTCGGCGAGCTGGGCGTCCTCGGCGTGCTGCACCAGCGGCAGGTCGAAGGTGCGCGCGTACTCGAGGGCGCGGCGCAGGAGGCCGGGGTTGTGCAAGCAGCGATCGGCGTCGGCGACCGCGACGATGCCGCCGTCCTTCATATCGGCGATGTCGGCGAGGCGCTCGCCGTCGAGGCCGCGGGTGATCGCGCCGATCGGCCGGATCCGCGCCAGGCCGACCTCGGCGGCGCGGCGCACGATCAGCTCGGTGACGGTGCGCTGATCGTTGCACGGCGCGGTGTCGGGCAGCGCGCAGACGGTCGTGTAGCCGCCCGCCGCCGCGGCCCGCGCCCCCGAGGTCAGGTCTTCTTTGTGCTCGGCGCCCGGCTCGCGCAGGTGGGCTCGCAGCTCGCACAGCCCGGGGACGATCCAGCGATCGTCGATCGCGATCTCGCGGCCGCCGCGCAGGCCCGATCCGATCTCGACGATCACGCCATCGCGGATCCGGACGTCGGCGCTGACATCGAGCCACGCGCCCGACGGCTGGCTGCCGAGGACGCGTCCGCCGCGCAAGACGAGGTCCATCGCGGCGCGTAGTACCGCGGCAGGCCCCCGCCTTGCAATGCCCCTCGGCCAGGAGGAAGAACGATGTCCAGAAGCAAGATCTCGAGGTGGCTGTGCGCGGTGGCGATCGGGCTCGGGGGATGCGGCGAGGTCGTGGACCCAGCGGCGCCCGACGCCGCCGCGCCCACCGTCGACA
>JAYTAJ010000048.1:0-5102 GCA_043737575.1 Myxococcales bacterium
CCGTCGAGCGCGGCCAGCGCCGCCCGCTGCAGCGCGTGCGGCACGTTGTAGACCGAGTGGTTCGCCATCTTGCGCACCGCCTCCATCACCGGCCGCGGCCCCACCGCGTAGCCGATCCGCAGCCCGGCCTGGCCGTAGCTCTTCGAGAACGAGAACACCGTGATCGTGCGCTCGGCTGCCGACGGCAGCGACGCGATCGACCGGTGCGGCCGATCGTACGCGTACTCCTCGTAGACCTCGTCCGACAGGATCCACAGCCCGGCCTCCTCGGCGACCGCCGCGATCGCCGCGAGGGTGCGCTCATCGAGCACCAGGCCGTCGGGGTTGTTCGGCGACGACACGTAGATCGCGCGGGTCCGCGGCGTCACCGCGGCGCGCAGGATCGCCGCCGGATCCGCGGCCGGATCGTCGAGCAGCACCTGCGAGAACGGCACCTCGACCGGCACCACCGAGCGCGACTTCGCGATGCCGTGGATCAGCGGCCAGTGCGGGGTCAACAGGATCAGCTCGTCGCCGGGATCGAGCAGCGCGCCGATCGCGCACGCCAGCGCGTGGGTCGCGCCCGCCGTCACCTGCAGGCCACCGTCGGCGACGTCGATGCGGTTGCGCGCGCGCACCTTCGCGGTCAGCGCCGTCACCAGCGGCCCCCAGCCCGGCGCCGGACCGTACATGTACAGCTCGCGATCGTCGGCGCCGTAGATCTGGCGATCGAGGCGGCCCGGCTCCGGCGGCAACAGGTGGGTGTCGCCGATCTGCAGCGGGATGACGTCGCCCTGGAACGACGCCAGCTTCTCGTAGAGCCTCGCGAACATGGACAGCGGCAACGCCTCGGCGCTCGCCGACAGTCGGGGGTACGGCATGGGGTTCCGCCAGTGTCTCAGTCGATCGACGGACGGATCAACCGCGCGGCGGCGCCCCGATGTGATCGATCGCGCCAACCGATCACCGCCGCGACCCGCGGTGATAGTGTCGCCGGCTCATGGAGCCGACCGTCCCTGCGCGAGAGCCGCTGCCCGTCGCTCGCCGCCGCCGCCTCGGTCTCGAGCTCACCCTGGTCGTGCTCGTCGCCACTGCCGTCCTCTTGCCCGGCGTCTGGCGCTACAGCCTGGTCGATCCGTGGGAGGGCCACTACGGCGAGGTCGCGCGGCGCATGCTGCAGGACCACGACTGGGTCCACACCGACTGGCAGAACGAGGGCTTTCGCTCGAAGCCGGTCCTGACGTTCTGGCTGATGGCGTCGTCGATGCGCCTGCTCGGTCACGGCGCCGACGGCGGCTACTCGGGCGAGATGACGTCGTCACCGACGATCATGCTGGCGATCCGCCTGCCCTTCGTCCTGCTCGCCATCATGGGCCTGACCTTGATGTGGCTCATGCTGGCGCGCCTGGTCAGCCGCCGCGCCGCGTGGCTCGCGCTGCTCACCGTCGGGACGTGTCCGTTCTTCTTCATGATCGCCCGCCAGGGCATCACCGACATGACGCTGGTCGGCCTGCTGCTCGGCGCGTTCTCGATGTTCCTGCTCGCCAGCGAGGACGGCGACGATCCGATCCGACCGATCGTGCGGCTGGTCCGGCTCCGGGGCGATCGCACGATCTCGATCGACCTGCGGTGGATCGCCTTCGTCCTCGTCGGCGGCTTCATCGCCGTGCAGGCGCTCTACTACCTCCACTACTTCCAGATCGCGCAGTGGCACACCGCCTTCCAGAAGCGGTCGCCGATCCCGCAGCCCGGCTGGTTCCTGTTCTGGCCGATGGTGTGCGCGATCGTCTACGTGTTCTTCCCGCGCGCCTTTGCGCTGCTCCGCGCCGCGTTCATCTGGCCCGTGCTCGCGATCCGCAAGGATCCCGATCCGTGGCCCACCGCGCTCCGCCTCGGCGAGCCGAGCTTCCTCGCGTACCCGATCGCCGCCCTCGTGCTCGCGTGGCAGGGCAGCTTCGGCGAGCCCGGCGGCTGGCCGCTGGCGATGCGCCGCGCCCGCCGGGTCAGCGACGTCGCGCCGCTGCGACGCACCGGCCAGGTCTACCTGATCTGGTTCTGGGCCTTCATCGGCGTCAGCGTCCTCGGCAAGGGCATCCCCGGGCTCGGCATCGCGGGGGTGTGCTGCGCGCTGTTCGTGCTGTTCCAGAACAAGTGGCGGCAGCTCGGCGCCGGCGGCTTCGAGATCAAGCGCGGCACCGTGATCCTGTTCGCGACGGTCCTGCCGTGGCACATCGCGATGTGGCTGCGCGACGGGCCGCACTTCATCAGCGAGTGGGTCTTCACCCACAACCTCAACCGCGCCGCCGTGGGCGTCCACGGCAATCGCGGGACGTTCAACTACTGCCTGAGCCAAGTCGGCTACGGCATGATGGTGTGGGCCGCGCTGGTGCCGATGGCGCTCGCGGGCGCCGCGATGATCCCCGCCGCCAACCAGCGCGCGGCCCGGGTCCGCTTCCTGATCGGCGCGTGGGCGATCGTCGCGACCGCGCTGTTCTCGCTGTCGCAGACCAAGTTCCACCACTACATCTTCCCCGCGGTCCCCGCGATGGCGATCCTGGTCGCGCTGTGGCTCGACGACGTCCTCGCAGGGCGGGTCAAGCCGACCTGGATCGTCGGCGCGTTCGGCGCAGCGGTCCTGCTGCTGCTCGCGCGCGACATGATGCACGAGGAGAAGCAGTGGATCGAGATGTACATCTACCGCGACGACCGGCCGTGGCCGTCGGCCGCGCCCTACGGCATCGACACCAGCGACGGGTTCCTGGTGATCGGCCTGGTCGGCGCCGCCTCGGTGCTGCTGCTCGGGACCGGGCTGCGCAAGCTCGCGGTGGTCGCGATCGGCGCCACCGCGCTCGGCACCGCGCTGTGGGCGATGCACGTCTACATGCCGATCGCGGGCAACCACTGGGGCATGCGCAACGCGGTCGCGACCTACTACCAGGTCCGGCAGATCTACGGGCAGAAGCTGGTCTACGCCAACCCGCGGCAGTTCGCCGACGACTGGGCCCCGGTCATCGACGGCAACCGCAACGCCTGGGACTTCGACACCGTGGTGCCCGACAACCTCCACGACGGCCAGCCGATGACGGTGCAGATCGAGGTCCAGGGCGCGACCGGCGCCGACGGCAAGCTGTTCGCGCGCGGCACCGCCCGCGTCGTCGGCCATCACACGATCCGCATCGAGTTCCCGCCCGGCCAGCTCGGGCCGATCGGCGGCGCGGTGGCGCGGTACCGCAACGCGCGCAAGGCGAAGTGCGCGACCCGGGCCCGGCCCGGCAAGGTCGCGTGCCCGATCCGGATCGTCGACGCCGATCGCCTGTTCGCGTGGCAGCTGTACTGGCGCGGCGAGAATTTCTGGAGCGGCGACGAGATCTGGGGCCCGCTGCCCGAGCTGAAGACCGCGCTGAAGGAGACCGACAACGTCGCCTTCCTCCGCTACCTGAAGGATCCCAACCTCGCGCCCGAGGGCCGCAAGTACTACATCGTGACCGAGGCGGGTCGGCCCGGCTCACTGAAGAGCTCGCTGCCGACCCAGACCGGGCGCGAGACCGTCGAGGTCCTCGACACCAGCAGCAACAAGTTCTCCCTCGCGGTGTTCCAGCTCTGATCGGCTCGCGAAACCGCGGGCGGCCGGTGGTGTCTCGTACCGACATGCGCCCCGTCACCCTCGTGGGGATAGACCTCGGTTCTGGGTGGTGCGTCGAATGAAGATGCTATGCTCGGCGTTGACGGTGAGCGGACCCGCGGAATGACGACGAGCTGGATCTTGTTGCTCTTCGTGTCTTCGCCCCCGTCGTGGATTTTGCCCACTCGCTTCGAGCGGAAGACGTGGGCCCAGGAGTCGCCTCGATCATGGTGAACGACGTGCCCCCGACTCCAGAGATCCGGACGGGCGCCGTCGCCGATCTGGCGCCGATCCGGGCGCTGGTCGCACGGGCCCGGACCCGCCTGCGGTTCCAGGGCGCGCTCGAGGGTGCGACCACCTCGTCGATCCTCGCATCGGCGGGCGCGTTGACCGCGGTCTTCGCGGTCCGCGTCGAGGCCATCGCCCCCGCGACCGGCGTCGGGCTGCTCGCCGCCGCGGGCGGCGTCATCGGCGTCGGCGCGCTGCTCGGCGCCCTCGGCCCGCTCGATGACGAGCAGGTCGCGCGCAAGATCGATCGCGCCTCGGGCCTCGCCGATCGGCTGTCGAGCGCGGTCGCCTTCGAGCGCGCGCTCGCCAGCGACTTGGACGACGAGACCGCCGAGCTGATGCGCGCCGCGATGCGCGACGCCGCCACGGTCGTGCCCCGCGCCAACGTCAAGGCCGCCACGCCGCTGCGCCGCCCCGCCGATCTCCCGATCGCGCTGGCGTTCGTCGCGATCGCCGCGATCGCGTCCAGCCTCGGCGTCGTCGTGCCGCCCAAGGATCCGCGCGTCGTCGCCGCGACGCCCGAGCTGGGCAAGCGCGGCACCCAGGTCGTCATCGAGGGCGAGCGGCTGTGCGGCCCCGACGCCGCGGCGTCGGCGGTCTGCACCGTCCCGTCGGCGATGGTCTACGTCGGCGACGACAGCAGCGCGATTGCCGCGCCGATCGAGCGCTGGACCGGGGGCGCGGTGGTCATCACGATCCCGACCGCCGCCAAGCTCGGCCCGACCGAGCTGGTGGTGTGGGGCCGCGGCAAGCGCATCGGCGCGGTGGCGTTCGAGGTCCTCGACGACAAGGATCCGCGCGCCGGCCAGGCCAACACCGTCGCCCTCGATCCCGACGACGAGGCCTACCTGCGCGATCTGGTCGCCGACCTGCGCGACACCGCGCAGCGCGACAACGTGAAGGAGCTGGAGGACTACGCCGCGAAGGTCGAGAAGCTGCTCGACCTCGCCGACAACGGCGAGCTCACCAAGGAGCAGCTGCTCGAGGCGATGCAGAAGGCGCAGTCCGAGCTCGACCAGAACATGGAGCGCAAGCCCGAGGAGATCCAGAAGGACCTGGCCGAGACCGGCGAGGAGCTGAAGCAGAACCCGCTGACCAAGGAGCTCGGCGCCGCCCTCGAGAAGGGCGACCTCGAGAAGGCCAAGGCCGAGATGAACGAGCTGGCCGACAAGCTCGAGCGCGGCGAGCTCGACCAGCAGCAGACCGAGCAGCT
>JAYTAJ010000049.1:0-5098 GCA_043737575.1 Myxococcales bacterium
TCAGATCATTCGTCGCGCCCGCAAGATCGCCTCGATCTCGGCCTTGCGGTCACCGAGCTCGTCGGGGTCCTTGACCGGCTGGAACCGCCCGTCGACGCCGCCGCGCGGCACCTCGAGGAACTGGGTCGGCAGGAACGCGGTGAGCTCACCGACCAGGCGCTCGTACTGGATCGCGGTCTGATCGTCGACCAGCTTGGCGACGTGGAAGTAGGTGAGGTCGAAGTCGCGATCGATCGCGGCGACGTCGAGGACGAACGTGTTGGTGTTGAAGACCGGGATGGAGTCCTGATCGAAGTCGGGCGGAAACCGGAACGCCTCGACGATCTGGGCGACGCCGCCGACCCGGGCCGGCGCGCCGCCGCGATCGCCGGGCTCCTTGCGCACGACCTCGGCGGTCAGCGCGCGGCCCGACGCGACGTGGGCGCCGATCACCGCGGGGTCGAGGGTCGCGGCGAGGTTGTCGACGTTGGACATGTGCAGGTAGCGGCCGCCGCGCGCGGCGAACCGCGCCAGCGCGCCAGCGCGTCGCAGCGCGAAGGTGAGATCGCCATGGCCGGGCGCGTACGGCGACACCGCACCGTCGGCGTCGCGGAACAGCGCACCGTCGGCGCCGAGCCGCAGCGACACGAACTGCGGCACGCACTCGATCGGCGTGCGCGGCGACGGCGCCAGGCCGGCGACGTACTCGACCAGGCGGTCGTGGGTGGTGAAGCTGGTCAGCAGCCAGACCGGGATGATCGCGTCGCCGTCGGCGGCGACGTTGCGGGCGTCGGCGAGCTTCAGCTCGAGGAACGAGCGATCGCCTGACACCGGGACGACCGCCTTCACGACGCCGCCGAACCGGGTCGCCATGCCGCCCGCGAGGTAGACGACGCCGACCTCGCCCGCGGCGATCGCGCGGGCGCCGAGGGCGTGGAGCTCGGCGTGGGCGGCGGTGCCAGACGCCGGCAGGGCGACCACATCCGCGGCGTCGCACGCGGTCACCACGCCGCGCACCGCGTTGCCGCCGCGCGGATCGTCACCGCGCCGGAGCACGGCGGCGGCGTCGTCGAGGCGGGCCTGGTCGAAGCCGTAGCGATCGAGGAGCGCGAGCAGATCGGGATCGAGGGTCATCGCGGCCCGATGGTACTCTCGCCGCGGGGGCGACGACGGCCTGGGCTAGCCGATCGAGCCAGTGGCGTAGCGCTGCGGCTCGCTACACGCACCCGGCGGGCTCGCGTAGGCGATGTCGGTCAGCGCGTGGGCGACGTCGACCATGCGCGGCCGCATGCCGGGCTCCTTGGCGAGCATCCGCATCACCAGGCGCTCGAGCGGCTCCGGGATCGCGCGGCGCGCGCTGATCGGCGTCGGCAGCTCGTCGCAGTGCTGGGTCATCACCTGGGGCAGCGAGCCCTCGAACGGCACGTCGCCGGTGAGCAGCTCGTACAGCAGGACGCCGAGGCCGTACACGTCGGAGCGCTGCTCGGCGTGGCCGCGCCACTGCTCGGGTGCCATGTAGCAGGGCGTGCCGGCGATCTCGCCGACCGCGTCGCGCGCGCCGATCCGGGCGACGCCGAAGTCGAGCACCTTGATGCACGGCCAGCCGGCGAGGCCGACCTGGTACTCGACCATGATGTTGTCGGGCTTGAGATCGCAGTGGACGATCTGGGCGTCGTGCATCGCGGCCACGGCGTCGGCGATCTGCGCGCCGATCGCGGCGGCGGCGCCGGGCTCGATGCGGCCGCGCTCGACCAGGGCGCCGAGGTCCTCGCCATCGAGGAGCTCCATCGCGAGGTATGCGACGCCGCTCGCGAGGTGAGCGCCGCCGAGGATGCGGACCAGGCCGTGGTGCTGGACCCGGTTGGTGACCTCGCGCTCGCCGAGCAAGCGCGAGACGATCACGTCCTGCGCCGCCCAGCGCGGGTCGAGGATCTTGAGCGCGACGCGAACGCCGCTGGTGACGTGCTCGCCGACGTACACGCCGCCCATGCCGCCGCGCGCGAGCAGCTCGTGGACGCGGTACTCGCCGAGCTGGGGCGGGATGACCGACAGCGGCTGTGTGCCGCGGGGAAACCCCGGCAGGAACGGCAGGGTCGCGCACGACGCGGCGGGGACCAACGACGGCCGCCACGGCGGGTTCGTCCATCCGGCGTCGAGGTCGCTGATCGCAAGATCGTCGTCGGGGGAATCGGGACGGTCGGTGAGCACGACGGTCGTGATTGCACGGGCGGTGCCAGCGATCGGGGCGTACGCCAGGCCGGATTCGCATGATCGCGACGCTCGCGGCGGCGGCGTTGACGATCCGTCGTCAGTCGCTCGCTCGCACCTATATTGAGGTGTCGACGTCGCGTGCGCGACCTACACACTCGGCGGCCCCGGTCGAATGACTCCGCGAGGCACGCCTTCGTTCGCCTCGGAGCCAAGCCATATGGACCGCCAGATCCTCGTGTGTGACGACGACCCCGAAATCCGTTCGGCGCTGCGGCGCACCCTCCACTCGTTCCAGGTAACGGCAGTCGCCAGCATGCAGGAGGCCCTCGTCGAGCTGCGGGCGCGTCACTACGACGCGGTCGTCAGCGACTTCGATCTCGGCGACAGTGGCGAGCAGGACGGGCTCGAGCTGTTGCAGATGACGCGCGTCCTCTATCCCGAGACCGCGCGCGTGATGATCACCGGCAACCTCGACATCCAGGTCGCGATCCGCGCGCTGAACGAGGGCGCGGTCCACCGCTTCTTCCTGAAGCCCTGGGACGATGAGCAGCTGGTCGCGACGATCGAGATCGCCCTCCGCACCGCGTGGGCGCCCCGCACCTCCGTCGCCTCGCCGTGATCGGCGTCGCTACCCCAGCCTGTACCGGGCTTTCGGGTAGCCTCACCCCCGGGGTACCGGTCTACCCGGTTGAGTCCGTGAGCGGAGGCGGGTCTCCCTGCTGTTGGGATGGTATTGGCGGGTACCGACCACCGTTCTCGGGTAGTCACTGATTGGATCGATCCTCGCAAAGCTTCGCGCCGTGACCCAACATCTTCGCGACTGGCGTAACGCGTGTGCGGAAGACATTCTCGGCGAGTCGCTGCCCCTGCGGCGAGCCCTCGAGATGGTCCGCCGCGTCGCGGTGTCGGGCACCAGCGTCCTGCTGACCGGCGAGACCGGGACCGGCAAGGAGCTGTTCGCTCGCGCGCTGCACCGCGCGTCGCCGCGCTCCGAGGGTGCGTTCATCGCGGTCAACTGCGCCGCGATCCCCGAGCACCTGATCGAGAGCGAGCTGTTCGGTCACCTCCGCGGCGCGTTCACCGGCGCGTCGGCGCCCCGCGCCGGTCGGTTCGCGGCGGCGAGCGGCGGCACCCTGTTCCTCGACGAGGTCGGGGAGCTGCCGCTGGCGGCCCAGGCCAAGCTGCTCCGCGTCCTCGAGCAGCGCACCGTGTGTCCGGTCGGCTCCGACGTCGAGATCGCCGTCGACGTCCGTGTCGTCTCGGCGACCAACCGCGACCTCGAGGACATGGTCGCGCAGGGCACGTTCCGCGCCGACCTCTACTTCCGCCTGTCGGTGGTGCCGGTCGAGCTGCCGCCGCTGCGCGCCCGCGGCGAGGACATCGAGCTCCTGGCCGAGGCCGCCATGCGTCGCGTCGCCGCGCGCGGTGCCCGCCTGCTCGACCTCGACGCCAGCGCCCGCCTCGCGCTCCGCACCTACGCCTGGCCCGGCAACGTCCGCGAGCTCAACCACGTCATCGAGCGCGCGGTGGTGATGGCCGACGGCAACGCGCTGTCGGCGAGCGACCTCCGCCTCGGCTCGCGCTCGTCGACGATGCCGGTCGCGGTCGTCGCGGCCGCGGTGGCGGTCGAGCCGCCGATCCTCGACGACGAGACCCTCGATCTGCGCACCGCGCTCGACGGTCTCGAGCGTCGCCTGATCCGCCAGGCCCTCGAGCGCGCCCACGGCAACCGCACCGAGGCCGCGGCGCTGCTCGGCCTCAACCGCACCACGCTGGTCGAGAAGCTGCGCCGCTACGCCTGAGGACACGAGCACCGCGAGGGTCCGAATCTCCTCTGGGAGTCGAGGCCGAAGCGCGGTTCTGACCAATGCTCTGAGACTTCGAGCGGTAGCGAGAAGGCTCAGCTCTGACCGACGCTCTGCTTGGTGCCGCGGAGGAATCGCGACTCGCGCCGCGGCCGAAAGCCGCTGGCGCCGTTCGCGTTGGGTCTGCGCGCGCTCGCGACGCGACCGCGGGCCTCACGCCACGACGGGCGTGATCGGCAGGCGCAGCACGAACGCCGGGCCCTCGTCGGTCGCCATGTGGCGGACGCGGCCGCCGTGGGCCTCGCACGCGAGGCGGCAGAAATAGAGGCCGAGGCCGCGCTGGCCGTCCTTGCCCTGGGCGTACTTGCCGAACAGCTTCGGCGCCAGCGCCTCGGGCACCTGGGGGCCGGTGTTGGCGACGGTGATCTCGATGCCCTCCGGCTCGGTCGGTCCCGCCGGCACCGCGACCGCGCTGAGTCGGACGATGCCGCCGGCGTGGCAGTAGCGGAGCGCGTTGCCGACCAGGTTGTGCAAGACGCGCGCGATGAGCGCCTCGTCGAAGTGGGCGACGAGCTCGGGGTCGCACGACACCATGTGGCGGATCTGGCGGCTGATGGTCGGCGCGTGGAGGGCCATGACCTCGAGCAACAGCTCGCGGACGCCGACCTGGACCGGGCGCGTCGACAGCGCGTCGTCCTCGAAGCGGGCGATGTCGACGAAGTTGGCGACCAGGCCCGACATCCGGCGCAGCGCGCGCAAGATCGAGCCGAGCGCCTGCTGCTCGTCGTCGCCGATCACCAGCACCTGCGAGAGGTAGGTCATGTTGGCGAGCGCCACCGCGAGGCCGTTGTTGAGATCGTGGGCGAGCAGCGCCGCGGCCTCGGCGCCCCACGCGAGCAGGCGATCGGCTTGCTCACGGGCCTGACGAGCGGCGATGTACGCCTGCTGGCTGCGGGCCGACGCGGCGAGGCGGCGGCGCAACTCGTGGATCGAGATCGGCTTCACCATGTAGCCGTTGGCGCCGGCGTCGAACGCCTCGATGCGGCTCGCCGGATCGTCCATGCCGCTCAGGATCTCGATGTGGATCGCCGGGCCGTACAGCT
>JAYTAJ010000050.1:0-11712 GCA_043737575.1 Myxococcales bacterium
CCGCTCGCGCTCATCACCGCGCCGGGCGAGCTGCACCCCGAGCTGTGGGTCGGCGGCTACGACGGCTCGTGGTCGTGGGGCTGGCCGATGCTCGACGCCGCCAAGCCCAACGCGCCGGATCTGTCGACCGCGCCGCTGCCGCCGTACCTGCGCGACGTGATGCTCGCGAACCCGGGCGTTCGCTACCCGGTCCTGGCCGGACTCGCGATGGACTACTGCGGCTACATCGTCCCCGCGTACAACTACGTGCTGCATCCCGAGTCGCCGTACCTCGACGACGCCGACGGCGATCACTACGAGGAGACCTATTCGCTCGGGCCCGACGTCGAGAAGCACGTCGTGTATTCGCTGATCGAGCTCGCGGCCTGGCGCTGATCAGGGGCTATCCCGAATCGAATCGTCGGCTGCGACCGTCGCATTTCGGGCGCCTCCGCGCGTACGTCCGGTGCTCACTCGTCGTGGGTTCCAACCCACTCCTCGCTCCGCTCCGGGCGTGCGCCCGGATTCGCCTCGAACTGCTCGGTCTCGCTCGACGATTCAAATAGGGACAGCCCCTAACACTCATCGGCGCGGCCGAGCAGGCCGAGGGCGCGGCAGCGCAGGGCGCGGACCTCGCCGGCCAGCGCGTGGGTCGGCCAGCGCGCGAGGGTGTCGGCGACGAGCGCCAGCGCGTGCTCCGGTGCGGCCAGGACCTCGAGGTCGATGCGGATCGCCTCGATCTGCGCGAGCGGCGACCAGGTCGGATCGTCGAGGGCGCTGATCGCGAGCAGCTCGGTACGGGCGCGGCGCGGCTCGCCCTGGGCGCGGAGCTGGCGGGCCCAGCGCCAGCGATCGGCGGGAGACCGGGGGGCGGCGGCGGAATCGGGTACGGGTACGGGTACGGGTACGGGTACGGGTACGGGTACGGGTACGGCGTCGGTCACGGGTACGGCGTCGGGTACGGGTACAGCGTCGGTGATCGGGGCCGCGAGGGCGACGAGCTGGCTCGCCGCGCGCTCGCCTGACACGCGGCGCGCTCCCGCGCGGGCCGACCAGCTCGCGCCCGCGCGCACGGTGTGGGTGCCGGCGGCATCGTCGACGCGGATCTCGCCCTCGTGGACGCGCACGCTGGCGACGCCGTCGACGACCGCGAGGGTGTAGACCGTGCCCGACGCGGTGGCCGCGACGCCCGCGCCGCGCAGCACCAGACGATGCGGCGCCGCGCCCGGCCACAGCCGCGCGGTGACGGCGCCGCGCTCGACCGCGATCTCGGTCGCGTCGCGGGTGGCCGCGGCGATCGCGTAGGCGGTGCCGGGCTCGGCGACGATCGCGACCCGATCGCCGATCCGCACCGCGATCGGCGCCGCGGCATCGGTCCCGCGCCTCGCCATCACCGCGATCACCAGCGCCGCCGCCGCCACCGCGAGCACGGGGATCCACCAGCGGTGGCGCGGCGCCGCGACGATCGGCGTGCACAGCACCGCGTCGACGCAGCGCTCGCCCTGCGCGGGACGGATCGCGGCCGTGCGCGCCCGGGCGATCAGGGTGTCGAGGGACGGCGCGCTCATCTCTTCTCGTGTGGCTCGGAGCCGGCTGGATTCGTCAAACTTTCTTCGCCGCGCCGCCGCAGGTGGTCCTCGAGCTCGGCGCGGGCGTGGCGGAACCGGCTGGCCGCGGTGTTGGCGAAGGTGCCGAGGGCGCGGCCGGCCTCCTCGGCGGTCAGATCGAGCAGGCCCATCAGCACGAAGGCGTCGCGCTTCTTGGGCGCGAGGGTCGCGAGGGCGCGCTGCAGCAGCACCAGCTCGGCGGCGCCGCTCTGATCGACATCGAACACCGCGACCTCGTCGTCGCCGCCGCCCGATGGCGCCCGCGCGTCGTGACGCCGCACCCGCTGCGCGGTGCGCGCCGCGATCGTGGTGGCCCAGGTCCGCGGGCTGGCGTCGCCGCGAAACTGCGGCAGGCCGCGGTGCAGCGCGATCATCGTCTCCTGCACCGCGTCGTCGGCGAGGGCGCCCGCGCCGAGCTGGAAGTAGATCTGGCGGCGCACCACGTCGTAGAGCGCGCGCAGCAACTCGGTCAGCGCCGCGCGATCACCAGCCTGGGCGCGCCGCGCCAGGGCCAGCAGCTCGGGAGCGGTCGGGACCGGCGCCAACCCGCGCAGCATAGGACGCGATCAGATACTTTGACGACCCGCCGCCATGCGATCACACCAAGGGAGCATGAGCCACTCACGTCCGATCCTCGCCGCGCTCGCGATCGTCGCGCTCGCCGCCGCGCCCCGCGCCGCCCGCGCCCAACCCACGCCGGCGCCCGCGCCCGCGCCGGTCGCCACCGAGGCGTTTCTCGAGCAACGCGTGATCGAGGAGCTGGCCGCCGACGGCATCGTGCTGTCGCGGCTCGGCGTGGTGCTCGACATCGAGCTGGTCGATCGCTACATCCTGGTCTCGCTGATCGAGACCAAGACCAGTCGCGTGGTCGCGTCGACGAAGATCGATCAGCTCCCCGCCGATCGCGACACCGCGGTCGCCACCGTGACGCCGGTCGTCGCCAACCTGATCTCGCAGATCGCGATCCGCGGCCCCGCCGACAACACCGCCGAGCTCGAGCGCCTGCGCGCCCTCGAGGAAACCCAGCGCGAGATGATGGCGCGCGCCGAGTCCGACCGCGTCGAGCGCGCGCGGATCGACACGGCCGAGCGCCAGTACCGGGAGGAGGCGATCCGTTTCGGCGACGAGATCGCGGTGGTCGCCACGCCGAACTTCGTCGCCGTCGGCCGTCACTGGAAAGCCCACCGCGGAGAGACCGACGTCCCGCTCGTGGGGATCGACTTCTACCGCGCGCTCGATCGGCCCGATCTCGTCCGTGCATTCCGGCGTCGCCGCTTGGTCGGTACTTCGCTCACAGTGGCATCGGTCGTCGCCTTGGTGGTCGGCGCGGGCGTCGCATCTCGACGTCCCCACGTCGAGGCCGACCTCAGCGACTGCGAGCCCCGCGGTCCACTCGAGCCCGTGCCCAGCTGTTGGTACCAGGCCTGGGACAAAGCTGCCGAGGAGTCCGATCGACGCGCGAGCTCTTACCAGGCCGGCGGCGCACTCATCATGGTGGGCGCGACCGTGGCCGCGTCGGTGGGGATCTGGTACTTGATCGCCCCCCATCCGGTGTCCGAAGGCGAGGCCCGGCGTCTCGGCGCCGATCACAACCGCAAGCTGCGCCAGCGGCTGGGCCTGCCAGTGACCAAGGCGCCGCCCGCGCTCCCGGCGATGACCTGGGCGCCGTACGTCAGCGCCGACGGCGGTGGCTTGGCGCTCAGCGGCCGGTTCTGATCAGCTCGCGCGGGCGCGCGCGGTCACGGCGTCGTGGGGGCCTCGCCCGGCGCGGGCAGCGGGCGCATCGCCGGCGTCACCAGCGTCGTCGACTGCTTCGCCGGCGCCGCGGTGACGATGACGCCCTTGCACACCACCTCGAGCTTCTCGAGGTTGGCGTTGATCCGCTCGCTGAGCGTGCGGTCCATGATGTTGCCGGTGATCGGCAGCGCGCAGACCGTGTAGCTGCCCGCGACCAGCTCGGTGAAGACCGGCGCCGCGCCGCCGAACCAGATCTGCGTGCCCGCGGCGCCGCCCTCGCCGCCGCCCTCGACCGCGAGGAACGCGTCCATCAGCGCCTTGCCGTTCTGCGCCGCGAACGCGCCGCGCACCAGCAGCAGCCACGCCGCGTTGACGGTGGCGCCCGGCTTGGGCTCGATCGTCACGGTCAGCTCGAGCTCTCCGGTCGGGATGTCGATCGACGCGTCGATCGAGCGACCCGCGACGACCTCGACGGTCTTCGACGAGCTGAACGACGACATCACGACCTGCTTCATCGCCTGCACCGCGGTCGGCCCCTCTGGCACCTTGTCGAGGACGAACTTGCCGTCGGCCGCGGTCGTGACGAACACCGCCTGCCCGCTCGATCCGACCGGCGCGGCGCTGACCGCGGCGCCCGCGACCGGCTCGCCCTTGCGCGTCACCCGTCCGGTCAGCGAGCCGTAGCCGCGCAGCGTCAGCTGCAGGCCGGTCACGTCGGCGGTGCCGGGCGGGATCGTGACCGACACCGAGCGGCCGCGCTGATCGTGCTCGGCGACCGCGATGCCGCCGTCGGGCGAGATGCCGCGGACCGAGAACTCGCCGTTGGCGTTGGTGACGGCGGTGCGCAGGCCGCTGCGCGAACCGTCGAGGTCCTCGCCCGCGCCGCTCGACTTGCCGTCGCCGAAGATGAACTTGCCGATCATCACCTTCGCGCCCTCGACCGGCGCGCCCTTGCCGTCGACCAGGCGGCCGCTGGCGCGACGCCCCTCGGTGACCTTGATCTTGCCGAGATCGGTGACCTTGCCCGGCTCGACCACGACGTCGCCGCGCACGACCTCCGCGAAGTCGGGGCCGATCACCCGCACGTCGTACTTGCCTGGCGTCATGCCGCCCAGCTCGAACGTGCCGTCGCGGGTCGTCACCCGGTACTCCCAGCCCGCCGAGATCGTCGCCAGCGCGGGCGGCTCGCCGCCGTCGACCGCGACGGTGCCGCGCACGCCGCCCGGCGTCGGCAGCACCAGCCGCACGTCGGTCGCGCCGGTCTTCGCGGTGACCGCGTCGGTGCCCCACGCGGCGCGCTCGCCGTGACCCTCGCGCGACGCCGCCAGCCGGAAGCTGCCGGCCTCGAGGCCACGCAGCGTGAAGCGACCGCCGCCGTCGGTGGTGGTCGCCGTGTTCGACGCCAGGATGAAGTCGCTGCCGCCGCGATCGTCGGCCAGGAAGTCCGGCACCGCGCTCACCGACGCTTCCGGCACCGGCGCGCCGTTGCCGTCGACGACGAGGCCGCTGATCGCGCCCTCCTGATCCAGCACCAGCCGCAGATCGGTGTGCTCCGCCGCCGCGACCAGATCCACCGACGCCAGCTGCGACGACGCCGTCTCCGACTCGGCGCGCAGCTTGATCGGGCGCCGCGGCAGCGCGTCGACCGAGAACTTGCCGCGATCGTCGGCCGCCGCCTGGCGATGCACCATGTCGGTCGCCCACTCGGTGCCGCTGACCTTCACCGTCGCGTACGGCGCGGGTTGGCCGGCGGCGTCGACCACGACGCCCGCGATCCGCGCGCCCGCCGGCATCACGATCCGCACGCCGGTCGTCGGGCGCTCGCCGTCGATCGTGATCGGATCGCTCGCCGCGGGCGCGTGGAGCTCGTCGACCGCCGACAGCCGATACGATCCCGCCGACAGCGCCGCGATCGTGAACTCACCCTTGGCGTCGGTGGTCGCCGGGTTCGGATCGGCGCCGCCGCCATCCCAGGCCCCCGACACGTCGGTCGCCGACACCTTCGCGTCCTTCACCGGGCTGCCGCGCTCGTCGACGACGACGCCCGACACCGCGGCGCCGCGGCTCATCGAGATCGTCACCTCCGCGGTGCGCTGGGTCTTGCCGATCACCAGGTTCGCCGACGCCGGCCCGTAGCCCGGCGCCGTCGCCCGGACCCGGGTCCAGCCGTCGCCGACGCCCTTGAACGTCGCGTGCCCGGTCGCGTCGGTGGTCACGCTCGGCGACGTCGCCTCGACCAGCGTCACCGTCGCGTTGGCGATCGGCTTGTCGCCCACCACGTCACGCACCGTCACCGCCAGCTGCGCGCCCGGCCGCAGCCGGATCACCACCGGCTCGCCGCCAGCGACCAGCTTGGTCATCACCGGTCCGCCGACGAGCTCTCCCGATCGCGCGCCGATCGCGTAGTCGCGGCCCAGGAGCTTGTCGAACGAGAACGTCCCGTCCGACTCGGTCTTCGCCGTCCGCTGCGGCGCCGACGAGATCCACACCTCCGCGCCCGCGACCGGCTGCTCGCGCTCGTCGAGCACCAGGCCCTCGAGCAACAGCGGCCCGGCCGGATCGGCGTCGCGCGCCAGGATCGGCGGCGGCCCGCCCGGCTGCTGCGCCGCGTGCTGGGTCGGCGGCGGCGCGGTCACCGTCGGCCCTGCCACGGGCTGGTTCGCTGCGCCCTTCGGCTTGTCGCCGCGTCCGAAGGCGAACCACAGCACCGCGCCAAGCGCCAGGATCCCCACGGCTGCGACGATCACCAGTCGGTTCTTCATGCTCCGGGGCAGGTAAGCATGAACGAGACCGCGCGAAACCCTGTCGCACCCTGGCCGAACCGCCGGGAACTCTTCACCTCACGCGCGCCCTGCGACGCCGCGTCCCAGGTCCCACGGCGTCCCAGGTGCGACAGCCGTGAGGCACGCGGAGGGCGCCGAGCGCGCTCGCCGATCTCTTCGAGGCTCAGCCGGGGACATCATCGACGGCGATCAATCCTCCGCCCCGCCTCCACCCTCCCGCCAACAACCACGTCCTTGCCACCGCCGTCGGACGCCCCTCCTTCGCCAGCGCCTTCAACCACGTCGCCTCGATCCGGATCGCCTTCAAGTGGAACACGATCGAGCATCCGACCCTTTGCTCATTGAGCATCGCTGCACCTGTTGCTGTGCAATTGGGTTGCCCGTGTCGACCTCTCAAGGCCAGTTTGCTATGGCGTAAAAGTCGCGGTCAACGTCGCGCTGGCAGTGTCGTGGGCGAGGATGGCGTCACGGACGGCGAAGCGATCGGATTGCATAGTGAGACTGGGGAGAGGATACACATCGACGGCATAGAGGGTGAACCGGTAGCGGTGCATGGAGCCGGGGCAAGGGCCGAGGTAGCCGCGGGTGGAGCCGTTGTAGCCGATGGGTTGCTTGGAGCCCGCGGGGGTCGGGGGCATGAAGACCTTCTGGATATTCTCGGGCAGGGATGTAGCGGTCCCGGGAATGTCCCAGATGAGGGAGTGGAGGAACGGCGGGTTGGGTAGGTTCGTGATGTCGTCGAAGATGAGCGCGAAGCCGGGGGCCGTGGGGGCGCCGGTCCAGGCGAGGGGCGGCGAGATATTGGCGCCGCTGCACGAGTAGGCGTCGGGGATGACGCCTCCTTCGGTGATGACGGTGCTGGTCAGCGAGAAGGTGACAGCCGGGCCGTCGATGGCGGCGGCGTCGATGGGCGGCGCGGTATCGAGCTCGACGGCGTCCGTGGTGGCGGCATCGATGGCCGGAGGGTTGTCGTCGGAGCCGCATGCGGCGATCGCTGCGATCGCCATCGCGGCGAAGGGAGAGAAGCGCAGGAGACGACGCGTGCGCGAAGAGGGGACGATCGTCGGCGAGTGGTTCATGCGGGCGGTTTCTCCGTACGCGGTGGGTTGGCGGGCTTGGGGGCGCTCGGGAGAGTGCGCCGCAGATCCTCGACGTAGTTGATGATGCTGCGCGCCATCTGCTCGCGCGTCGCCTTGAGGTTGATGCGCTTCGTCTGCAGGCCGACGTCGTCGAGTGAGGCGAGTCGACGGTAATTGTCTACGGAGATGCCGAACGGCACATCGATCTTGCGCAGCATCAGCTCGAGGCGAAGGCGGAGCGAGAACCAGACCTGCCTCCCGAGCAAGGGCGGTTGTTCGTTCCATGCGGAAACGAAGTCGTCGTCGAGCCGCTGTTGCTCCACTGCGACCTGGCTGCGCAGGTTCAAGCGGTCGTCCTCCGATAGCGAGCACCGCGGATCGGCGCCCGCGGTCGCAGGACATGCGACGGCGATCGGCGTGCGCGGTTCGGGCAGGGAGACGCGCGGCTCGGCCTTCGGCGGCGGGGCCGACTCCTTGCCGCAAGCGGCCACGGCGACAACAAGGAGAATGGTCGAGGGGACGCGCATCGGTTGGGCTCGAAGCCCCAAGGTAACCGAGAACGCTGGAGTCCAGGAACGCGATCGGCAGGAACGCGATCGGCGGTTCAGTCGATGTCGTTCGGGCCGCGCGGTGGGCGGCGGGGGCGTTTGGGCTTGGGGGCGGCGTCCGCGCCTGCGTCGGGTGGTGCGACGGTGGCGGCGTCGTTGATCTGGGTCGCGTCGATCGCGCCAGCATCGAGCAGCGCGTCGTCGGGAAGCCCGGCGTCGATGGACCGTCGGAGAGCGTCGCGGTGCCCATCACCTCGATCACGTTCGGGTGGCGGATGCGCGCGGCGTTGGTCGCCTCGGACCGGAAGCGTTCGAGCATCACCGGATGGCGGGTGAGCTCAGGGTGCAAGACCTTGATCACGATCCGGTGGCCCGCGCGTTGTCGGAGTCCTCGGCGAGCTTGTTGCCATGCCACCAGAAGCCGGCGCCGAGACCGACGCCGACCAGGCCGACGCCGACGAGCGACAGCGCTACCGTATCTGCAAGCCGAGACGGGCGATCGATCGGCTGCGCGGTCGCCGCGGTCCCGGTCGCCTGCGTCGCTTCGTGGGGACCCGCTGGCTGCGCGCCCTCGGCAGCCTCGCGATCGGCACGCGCTCGGGCGTCGGCCTCGGCGCGGCGCAGTGTCACCGACTCGAGCGCGCGCGTCGCGTTGGCGCGGTCGAGGTCTGCCGTCTCGGCGATGAGCTTGCGCAACGACTCCGACGCCTCGTCCCATCGGCCGGCCTCGGCAGCGTACTCCGCCGCGACCGAACACGGCGGCGATGCGCTGTCGCCCCTGGACGGTCGCGCGCCGATCCTTCGGGAGCGTCTTGTCATTAGCAGCATGTCCGGGGCGAGACCGTCACGGAGACGATGCCCATCGGATGATCATCGGTGACGGCGACGACTTTGAGGGTCGATAGATCGAGCGCGTCGATCCCGGTGTCGACGACGGAAGCGAAGCCGCCCACGGCGGGCGCGGAGATCGAGAGCCGTCCGTGAGCGACCATACAAGGTCGACGACCTGTTCGCCGAGATGTCTACGGGCACCTCACCGATCTGCAAGACGCCCGCAGGGGCGCTCCGCAAGTGTACGAAGGAGCTCGGCGAGCAGAAGGCCGAAGCCAGCCTGACGCCAGGGTCGTGCCGATGGCTCGCACGACGTTCCGTGGGTGGACCGAGCGAAGCGGTATCGATCTGAACTGGCAGCGTAGCGGCCGGCGATCTCGCACCCGCTCCTGAGCGCCGCATTCGCGATACGCCGCGGCTAGCCCAGCCAGGGATAGCGATAGTCGGTCGGCGGTACGAACGTCTCCTTGATCGTGCGCGCCGCGGTGAACCGCAAGAGGTTCATCGCCGAGCCGGCCTTGTCGTCGGTGCCCGACGCCCGCGCGCCGCCGAACGGCTGCTGCCCCACCACCGCGCCGGTCGGCTTGTCGTTCAGGTAGAAGTTGCCGGCCGCGTGGCGCAGCCGCTGGGTCGCCTCGACGAGCGCGGTCCGCTCGCGCGCGAACACCGCGCCGGTGAGCGCGTACGGCGACGTCCGGTCGACCAGGTCGAGCACCTCGTGCCACGCGTGATCGGGATAGACGTGCACGGTGATGATCGGCCCGAAGAACTCGTCGCGCAGGTGGCGCACGCCGGGATCCTCGGTCGTCAGCACCGTCGGCCGCACGAAGTAACCCTCGCGATCGTCGCAGTCGCCGCCGACCAGCACCTTCATGCCCGGCGTCTCGCGGGCCTCCGCGATCGCCGCCTTGTGCCGGTCGAACGCGGTCTGCTTGATCACCGCGCCCATGAAGTTGCCGAGGTCGCGCACGTCGCCGACCTTGATCGACTCGACGTCGGCCACCAGCTGATCGACCAGCTGCGCCCACAGGCTCGCGGGCACGTACGCGCGCGACGCCGCCGAGCACTTCTGGCCCTGATACTCGAAGCCGCCGCGGATGATCGCGGTCGCGACCGCGGCCGGATCCGCCGATGGGTGCGCGACGATGAAGTCCTTGCCGCCGGTCTCGCCGATCAGGCGCGGGTAGCTCTTGTAGTGCTCGAGGTTGCCCGCCACCGACTTCCACAGCGAGCGGAAGACGTCGGTCGAGCCGGTGAACGCGATCGCGCCGAGGTCGCGATGGGCGAGCGCGGCCGGCGCCAGCTCGTGGCCGTAGCCGGGCACCAGGTTGATCACGCCCGGCGGCAGGCCGGCCTCCTCGAACAGGAGCATGGTGTGCCAGGCCGCGAGCATCTGGCTCTCCGACGGCTTCCACACGACGGTGTTGCCCATGAGCGCGGGCACCGCCACCAGGTTCGCCGCGATCGCGGTGAAGTTGAACGGCGTCACCGCGAAGGTGAAGCCCTCGAGCGGCCGCAGCTCGGTCATGTTCCACATGCCCGGGCCCGACACCGGCTGCTCGGCGTACAGCTTCGCCGCGAAGTGGACGTTCCACCGCAGGAAGTCGACGGTCTCGCACGCCGCGTCGATCTCGGCCTGGTGCGCGGTCTTCGACTGCCCGAGCATCGTCGCCGCGTTGATGCGCATGCGCCATGGCCCGGCCAGGAGGTCCGCCGCCTTCAGGAACACCGCGGCCCGCGCCTCCCACCGCATCGTCTCCCACTCGCGCCGCGCGTCGGTCGCCGCCGCGATCGCGCGATCGACGTGGCCGGCGTCGCAGGCGTGGACCCGCGCCACGACCTCGCGGTGCGCGTGCGGCATCACGACGTCGAACAAGCGGCCAGTCGTCACGCGCTGGCCGCCGATCACCGCGGGCACCTCGGGACACTCGCGCGCCATGCGCTCGAGCTCCTTCGTCAGCCGGTCGCGCTCGGGGCTCCCGGGCAGGTATCCGAGGACAGCTTCGTTACCAGGCGGCGGGACGGCGACCACGGCGTCGTGCATGTCGACGACTTACCACGGTCGGCGCGGCGCCGGATCGATCCCGCCGCGCCGTCACTCCTTGTCGAGGTACGTGTAGCCGATCATGCCCTGGCGGAACCGGTTGATCAGCGCGCGCGACTCGTCGAGCGTCAGGAGCTTCTTGCGCAGCGCGACCTCGACGTTCGCGCGCAGCCGACCCAGCAGATCGCTCGGCGAGTAGTCGACGAACGCCAGCACGTCGCTGACGGTGTCGCCCGCGACCACGTCCTTGATGTCGTAGTCGCCGTCGGGCCCGAGCTGGACGTGCACGGTGTTGGTGTCGCCGAACAGGTTGTGCAGATCGCCGAGGATCTCCTGGTAGGCGCCGACCAGGAACATGCCGAGGTAGTAGTCCTGGCCCTCCTCCTTGGTGTGCAGCTCGAGCACGTGCTTCACGTCGCGCAGATCGATGAACGAGTCGATCTTGCCGTCGGAGTCGCAGGTGATGTCGGCCAGGGTCGCGCGGCGGGTCGGCTCCTCGGTCAGCCGATGGATCGGACAGATCGGGAACAGCTGATCGACCGCCCACGCGTCGGGCAGCGACTGGAACATGGAGAAGTTGCAGAAGTACGTGTCCGACAGCGCCTTCTCCAGGCCCTCGAGCTCCTCGGGCATGTGGGCCATGCCGCGCGACAGGTGCAGGACCTTGTCGCAGATCGCCCAGAACAGGTTCTCGCAGATCACCCGGTTCTCGAGCGACAGGTGGCCGAGGTTGAACAGCTGGAGGACCTGATCCTTGTACTCGACCGCGTCGTGATAGCTCTCGAGCAGCGCCTTGGGCGAGACCAGCTGATAGGTCTCCCACATGTTCTTCACCAGCGGCGCCATCGGCTGCTTCATCTCCTTGGGCACCTCGGTGTCCGACTCGGTCACGCCGAGCACGTTGACGACCAGGACCGAGTGGTGCGCGGTGATGGCGCGGCCCGACTCCGACACGATGTGCGGGTGCGGCACGTTGTCGGCGTCGCAGATCTCCTTCATCGCGAACACGACGTCGTTGGCGTACTCCTGCACCGAGTAGTTCATCGACGACGAGAAGTTGGTCTGCGAGCCGTCGTAGTCGACGCCGAGGCCGCCGCCGACGTC
>JAYTAJ010000051.1:0-2190 GCA_043737575.1 Myxococcales bacterium
GCCGCGACCGACAGCTCGGGCGTGAAGCCGCCGAGCACGCGATCCTGACCCTCGACCAGCACGACCTGCACCTTGGTCGAGTCGATGTGGCGGAAGTCGCGCGCCAGCGTGTGGAGGCCGATCTCGCCGAGCGCGCCGGCCAGCTCGACCCCGGTCGCGCCCGCGCCGACCACGACGAACGTGAGCCACGCGCGCTGCCGGTCGGGATCGGCCTCGCGCTCGGCGGCCTCGTAGGCGACGAACACGCGACGGCGGATCTCGAGCGCGTCCTCGACCGACTTCAAACCGGGCGCGTGCGCCGCCCACTCGCCGTGGCCGAAGTACGAGTGGGTCGCGCCGGTCGCGACGATCAGGTAGTCGTAGCGCAGCTCGCCGTCATCGAGCACGACCCGACGATCGGTGGCGTCGATCGCGGTGACCTCGGCGAGCAGCACCCGGGCGTTGGCTTGCTTGGCGAGCACCGCGCGGATCGGGTACGCGATGTCGCTCGGGTTCAGCGCGGCGGTCGCGACCTGATACAGCAGCGGCTGGAACAGGTGGTGGTTGCGGCGATCGACCAGCGTCACCGCGACCGGATGCTTCGCCAGCGCCTGCGCGGCGAGCAGTCCACCGAACCCGCCGCCGAGGATCACTACGTGTGGTCGTGACATGAAGGTTGGATGCGCCGGATCGCCAGCGCGACGCAAGGGTCCGTGCTTTTTCGCGCACTCCCGGCCCGGCGAAATCTCCGCTGTGCCACCCTGCGGCCAACACAAGGAGCGAACGATGGGCTTTCTCGACAAGTTGAAGGGTATTTTCGGCGGCGCCAAGGCCAAGGCCGAGGAGGCGATGGGCCACGGCCAGCAGCAGCAGGGGCAGGCCGCCAACGGTCACGGCCACGATCATGCAGGCCACGATCACGCTGGCCATGATCACAGCCACGCCGCCGAGGACGAGTCGCCCGCCGAGGAGGAGGCCTTCGACGTCGCCGGGTTCGACGCCGCCAACGACGAGGAGTCGTTCTTCAACGCCGTCCTGCACATGGAGTCCGAGGGCATGTTCGGCGGCACCGACGAGAGCCGCGCCGAGATCTCGAGCCGCTTCGGCATCCGCGACCGCAGCCACTGGCAGACGGTCAAGGAGTCGGTCTACTCGCAGCTCGCGCGCAAGCACGGCTCGTTCGACGAGGTCTCGCAGCGCGAGATGAACTGGCGCCAGGGCGAGATGCAGAAGCACCAGCAGGGCGTCACCGCCAAGGCCGCGGCCAGCGGCGAGCTCAACCCGGTCGAGGGCATCACCCTCGAGGCGTGGGCCGCGATCAACGCCGCGATCGTCGGCGGCGCGAGCCACGAGGATCTGCTGAAGAGCCAGGGCATCGACAAGGGCCGCTGGGAGCGGGTGTCGGCCGAGTGGAACGCGCGCATGTCGCGCGACACCACGTTCGCGATCACGACGGTCTACGGCAACGCGTTCCAGGCCGCGTCGAAGGGCAAGTACGGCGACTTCGCGCGCGAGGCCAACGCCGCGCGCGGCGCCAACCGCGACGTGACGATGGAGCCGCCGATGTCGGTCGAGGCGTACTGGGAGCTGCTGTACGAGCAGGACTACGGCTCGAAGCAGGGCAAGGATCCGATCGCGGTGCTGAAGGGCGTCGGCCTGACCGTCGTCGACTGGACCGATCTCAGCACGTTCATGGGCTACTACATGAACCGCACCATCATGCGGAACCACAAGGCGTTCGAAGAGATCCAGAAGCGGGTCGAGGCCAAGTTCGCGGCCAAGTACCCCGGCGTCAAGACCGACGTCGACATCGCGTTCTGAATTTCCGAGAGCCCGGTGCGTGGGGCGCGGGGGCGGTGGCGTTGATCGGGCGGGGTCACGGGGCTCGAACGAACCGGCGTGACCTGACGTGATCGGGAGGTGATATGTCCGCATTGATCCGCTGGGACGGTTTCCTGGCCCAGATCGAAGAGCGCCACCGCGCGGTGCGCGACGAGGCGCAGGCCGCGGGCCACGCGTTCATCGCGGCGGTCGCGAGCGGCGGTGACTACCTGCCGCTGTCGCATCAGCTCGGCGCGGTGCGGGCGCGGCTGCAGGAGCTGGAGACGAAGATCATCGACACCTGGCACGCCAAGGTCGATGACACGATCACCGGCGAGGGCCACGGCGAGGCCGCGCGCACCGCCGCCTACGACAAGGGCGACGATCTCA
>JAYTAJ010000052.1:0-5089 GCA_043737575.1 Myxococcales bacterium
CGTCCGGGTGCGCCTCGAGGCTGTCCGCGCCCTCTCGTCCGATGAATCCGACATCCTCACCACCGTCGCGCGCAGCGACAAGGATCCGAACGTCCGCCGCGTCGCGATCGAGAAGCTCGACACCGTCGAGATCCTCGCCGAGCTGGCGTCCAGCGAGAGCGATCGCGGCAACCGCGATCTGGCGGGCAGCCGCGCCGCCGAGCTGTGGGTCACGGGCGCGTGTCAGAACGACGATGACACCCTCGCCGAGGGTTCGCTGGCCGGGCTGTTGAAGCTCGGCGACGACCTCGCGCTGGTCGAGGTCGCCACCCGGGCCGTCAAGCCGGAGCTGCGCAAGCGCGCCGCGCAGGCGGTGAAGGATCCGCGCGCCCTGGTCGAGCTGGCGAAGCAGACCAACTCACCCGAGGTGCGGCAGGCCGCGATGGCGCGGCTCGACGACGCCGACGCGCTGCGCGGGCTCGCGATGGACACCAGCGTCAAGGACCTCGGCCTCGCCGCGCTCGACAAGCTCGACGGCAAGGAGCTGCTCGAGCAGATCGCGGTCAAGGCGAAGTCGAAGGCGGTGCGCCAGCGCGCCCGCAAGCGACTCGACGATCGCGCCGCGGTCGAGGAGGCAGCGCGTCCGAAGGAGTCCGACGCGATCCGCCGCAAGAAGGCGGAGAAGGCGCAGTGGGTCCGCGCGGTCGAGGTGCTCGCCGAGACCTTCGACTTCGACAAGGCGGCGCCCGAGCTGGCGAAGGCCGAGCAGGCGTGGCGCGAGCTGGGCGACACCGGCGAGGACGCGGTCGGCGGCGTCGACGAGCGCTACGCGCGCGCGATCACCCGCTTCCACGCCCGACGCGACGGCGCGGCGCGCGTGCAGGAGCAGCAGCGCAGCGGCGCGACCCGCCGCGATCCCGTGGTCGAGGTCCGCGCGCCGCGCCGCGAGCGCGAGCGCGATCCCGACGACGTCGACATCGTCAATCCGGTCCACGGCGACGTCCTGAATCGGCCGCAGCGGCCGGTCCGCCCGGAGGCCCCGGTCGAGGACGAGGCGACCCGCGCCGCCCGTGAGCAGGAGGCCGCGACGCGACGTGCCGCCCGCGAGGCCGAGCGCGCCGAGGCCGACGCCGCGCGCGTCCGCGACGTCGCCGATCACGACGCCAAGGTCCGCGAGCAGGCCGAGCGCGCGGTCGCGCTGGCTCGCAGCCTCGCGGCGCTGATCGAGGACATGGACGCCGAGGCGACGACGCCGGGCGGCGACGTGCGATCGATCGATCGCCTGCTCGGTCAGGCGTCGACCGCGTTCGCGCAGCTGTCGCGGATCGCGGCGTCGGAGCGCGACGCGCTCGAGGCTCGCTACATCGCCGCGCGCGGCAAGCTGGTCGTGCGCGCCCAGGAGCTGCGCGAGGGCGAGGACTGGAAGCGCTGGGCCAACGTGCCGCGCGCCGAGGCGCTGGTCGCGGCGGCCAAGGAGCTGGCCGAGCGCGAGGAGGCGCCGACGCTCCTGGTGCTGAAGACGGTGCAGCAGGCGTGGAAGGACCTGGGCCCGATGCCCAGCAAGAAGAGCAAGGAGCTGTGGGACATCTTCAAGGCCCACTGCGACGCTGCCTTCGCGCGCATCCGCGTCAGCCGCGACGCCGAGAACGAGAAGATGTCGGGCAACGTCACCGCCAAGGAGGCGCTGATCGTCCAGGCCGAGGCGCTGTCCGAGTCGACCGACTGGGACGCGACCGCGATCGCGATGAAGGAGCTGCAGAAGCGGTGGAAGGACTCGGGTCCGGTGCCGCGCAAGGTCGGCGACGAGCTGTGGAAGCGGTTCCGCGCCGCGTGCGATCACTTCTTCGAGCGCCGCAAGCCGCTCCTCGACGCCGCGATCGGCGCCGAGCAGGACAACCTCGCGCGCAAGGAGGCGCTGATCGCCGCGGCCGAGCAGGTCGTGGCGCGGGCGCCGAGCGAGGCGGGGTGGGGCAAGTCGATCGGCGAGATCAAGGATCTGCAGTACTCGTGGCAAGAGGTCGGCCGGGTGCCGCGCGCCGACGTCGAGCCGCTGTGGCAGCGCTTCCGCGCGGCGTGTGACGGGCTGTTCGCCAAGCGCGACGCCGCCCGCGACGCCGAGGCCGATGCGCGGCGCGCCGAGCTCGAGGCGGTGCGCACCGAGCTCGAGGCGGTGATCGCGGGCGGCGACGACGTCGCGCCGCGCGCCCTCGCGGTGCGGGCCAAGCTCGCCGAGCTGTCGGAGCGCGACGTCGAGCCGAGCGCCGAGCTGCGCGCGCTCTACGATCGCATGGTGCGCGAGGTGATGGCGACGCAGGCCGACGGTCTGCGCGGCACCGATCTCGATCCGGTCGCGATGGCGAGCCAGCGCGCCAAGCTGATCGAGCGGGCCGAGAAGCTCTTGCCGCGCGAGCTACCGACGGTCGCGGTCGGCGCGTCGCCGTCGGAGATCGGCGCACGCCTGAAGGAGGCGATGGCGGGCAACTCGCTGTGGAAGGGCGACGGCCGCGATCCGATCGAGGTCGTCGACGAGTTGCGCGCGAAGTGGCGCGCGGTCGGCCCGGTGGTCGGCGACGAGGCCGAGGCCGCGGTGGCGCGGTTCGAGGCTGTGGTCGCGCGGGTCCGCGAGGTCCACGGCGCCGGCGCGGCCGACGAGCCGCGCGGCGAGCGGGCGCCGCGCGAGCGCGGCGAGCGGCCGGCCCGCAACGATCGCAACGATCGCAACGATCGCGGGGAGCCTCGGCGCGAGCGACGCGAGCGTCGTCGCGACGAGGGCGCGCAGCAGGTCGCCGCCGAGATCCAGAGCGCGCCGCCGACCGCAGCGGTGGTCGCGGCCGCGGCGATCGCGATCGCACAGCCCGAGCCGGTCGCGGCGACCGCCGCCGAGGTCTTCGCCGAGCCGGTCGCCGCGGGGACCGCGCCGGCCGAGCCCGAGGCGCCGATGCCCGCGCCCGCGCCGGCCGCGCCGCGATCGGCGCGCGCGAAGACGACGACCTTGCCGCCTGGCGTGGTCGAGCGCATGGACGACGAGTGGGACGCCGCCGCGGCGCCCGCGGCGACTGCGGCGCCCGCCGCTGCCAGCGCAACCGACCCCGCGGCCGAGCCGGCATCGGTCTCGCAGTCCGTCCCCACCGCGTCCGACGATCCGGTCGACTCGGGCTGGGAATGACGCAACGCTTGGCAACCGCGCGCCGCCGCGCAACACTCCGCGCATGACCTCGGTCATCGCGAAGCTCGTCCTCGCGGGATTCCTGATCCCGGCGGCGCTGGTGTTCACGCTGTCGTATCGCCACGCGCTGCGGCACTGGCTGCGGCCGGTCGCGCCGATCCCGACCGCGTCGATCGCGCCGCACCGCGGCCGGGTCACCAGCGCCAACGCCGCGCGTCACTTCCACGCCGCGGCGATCGGCGCCGCGTTCGCGTCGGCGTCGATCATGGCGATGATGGCGCTCGCGATCATCGCCGTCGTCATCATCGGCACCGTTGCGCGCTGAGCGTTCGCGGTTCAGCCGCTGAGCGGCGGCCGCGCGGTCGCCAGGTGGACCAGCGCCGGCCCGAGCGTGGTCGGCATCGTCGCGAAGTAGCGCATCGCGCCGTCGAGCGAGCCGAAGATCCGATCGAGCGCGAGCAGCGCCGGGTTGTGCTCGACGTTCGAGCGCCGCGGTGGCCGGGCCCGCGGATCGCGCTGGAACGCGCGGCAGTAGTCGAGCAGCCGCGCGTGGTAGTCCGGCTCCTCGACGATCGCGCCGATGCTGGCCTGCCGCGGGTGATGCCCCGCGATCATCGCCGCGGTCTGCGCCGCCAGCGCGTCCAGCCCGCCGTCGTGCATCGACAGGAGCTGGAGGTCGTAGAGCGGGTTCGCGTGCACGACCTGCAACAGGTGGCCGATGATCACGTCGGCCTCGCTGAGCAGCCCGACCGGATCGGTCATCGACGCCGGGTCGTCGCAGAACCGCAACAGCTGGTGGAACCCGAAGCTGATGCCGCGATCGCGGTAGTAGTCGGCCGCGGCCGGCGAGATGAAGAACCGCACCATGTCGATCGCGCCGACCGCGAGCTGCAACGTCGACGGCACGACGTCGATCACGCCGAGCGCGTGCAGCCGCGCGATCCGATCGCGCACCACCGCGCCGCGGGTGTACGCGGCGACGGCGCGCCGCAGCCGCGCCAGCTTGATCGGCACGCCGCGCGGCGGACCGATCGCGTCGGCCAGCAAGCGCAGCGGCGGCGCGGTCAGTCGCTTCACGGCACCGTCAGCCCGTGGCCGCGCAGGGTGTCGGCGTGGCTGCCATCGATGCGGTGCTCGAACGCCGCGCGCAACGCCGCGCTCGGGTAGTAGCGCAGGTGCAGCAGCATGCCGAAGCGCGGCGTGACCTCGAGGCCGGCGATCGCGAAGCCGGCCTTGAGCTTGGGGATGATCACCGCGTTGTTGTCGGCGCGGTGGCGGCTCGCGATCTCGCGAAAGCCCGCCGCGGTCGCGGTCGCGATCACCCGCGGCAACAGCGCGCGGTACAGGCCGCGGCGCTGCCAGTCGCGCCGCATCACGCTCTGGACCATGTAGTAGCGGCCCCACGACTGCTGCACGCCCCAGTAGCCGCCGACGATCTCGTCGCCGGCCCGCAGCACCACGCGGTGCTCGAGCGGCGCGCCGAGCGCGGCCTCGAGATCGCTGGTCATCGCCCGCTCGTCCTCGGTCATGAGCTGCGCCAGCTCGAGGGGCTGGGTCCGCGCGTCGTCGCGGGCCCACAGCGGCTGGGTGTGCTGGTTGAACCCGGCGGCGTCGATCGGCTCGAGGACGACCTCGGGGGTCAAGGGGCCGTGGAGGTGGGCCGCGGTGGCCGCGTCGAAGCGCGCGCGGGCGTCGTCGGCCGAAGGCGTGTGGGCCATGGCGCATCGTAGTACGATCGCCAGCCCCGATGAGCCGCCTGTCCGACGACGATCTGCACCTCTTCAACGAGGGCACGCACCACCGGCTCCACGACAAGCTCGGCGCCCACCCGCGGCCGGGCGGGGGCACCACGTTCGGCGTCTGGGCGCCCAACGCCGAGCGCATCGAGATCATCGGCGACTGGAACGACTGGCTCGGCGCCGATTGGCTGGCGCCGCGCGGCGC
>JAYTAJ010000053.1:0-2188 GCA_043737575.1 Myxococcales bacterium
CGATCAGGCCACGAACGAGACCGCGGTCGCGCCGCTGGTTGGCGTCGCAGCGCGGGCGAGTTACGCGCGGTCGGATTGGTTCCAGTACGACGCGCAACTCACCATTGCCAGCACGAGCGCGGCCTCGTTCGACGCAGGTTCGTTCCGCTTCAACGACGAGGCCGCGAACGACGTGCCGTTTCAGCTCACGACGCGACTGGTGCGCTTCGATCTCGGGGCGACGTTCCGCTTCGGCGTCAAAGTGATCCCGACCGTTCGAGTCGCGGTCGGGATCGACGCGCGCTTCCGCGGCGCCCCGGTCGTGTCGTTGGGCGGCTCGGAGCAGGAGGCGGACGGAAGACACGGTGACATCGCGACCGATCTGGTCGGCACCGGGGCGGTCGGCCTCGACTACCGCTTCGGTCCGCGGCTCATCGCGGGCGCGTCGATCGGCGGAAGCTTCGCGGTTCCCTTCGGGGGGTCGGGCTGGCGTACCGTCGAGGCATCGGCGCACGTCGCCTACTACTTCTATCCGCTGTGGTTCGACTGAACATGACCGCTCCCGACGACCTCGGCCCTGCGATCGACCAGGCCGGCAAGTACCGACTCGGTGCATTGCTTGGCGTCGGCGGCATGGCCGAGGTCTACCGCGGTAACGTCGCTGGGACGCTTGGCTTCAGGCGCGAGGTGGCGATAAAGCGCGTGCTCGCGACGTACTCGGCCGACGAGCGGTTCTCGCAGATGTTCATCAGCGAGGCTCGGCTCGCGTCGCTGCTCTCGCACCCGTGCATCGTCAGCGTGCTCGACTTCGATCGCGACATCGAGGGCCGCCTCTTCCAGGTGATCGAGTTCGTCCACGGCATCGACCTCGAGAAGCTCGCGCCGCCTGGCGAAGACGCGTGCCTGTCGCCCGAGATCATCAGCTACGTCATCGGTGAGGTGCTCGAGGGGTTGAAGCACGCGCACGGAGCGACCAATCCGCAGACCGGCAAGCTGCTCGGCATCGTGCATCGCGACTGCACGCCCTCGAACGTGCTCATTACCTGGGACGGCGTCGTCAAGCTCTCCGACTTCGGGATCGCCAAGGCGATGCATGCGACGAACGCGACCGCCAGCGGCACCGCCAAGGGCAAGCCGATGTACATGGCGCCCGAGCAGCTCACCGCGAAGCCGACAATGGATGGTCGCGTCGATCTGTTCGCCGTCGGGGTGATGCTCTACGAGCTGCTCACGGGCCAGCGGCCGTTCGCGGGTGACAGCCCCATGTCGGTCATGTTCCTGGTCTCGCAGTACGGCGACGGTCAGATCCCGATCGACACGCCGCACGCCGTGACGCAGGGCCGCGCGTCCGTCGCGCTGTCGAACCTCGCGATGCGGCTCATGGCGCCGCGACCCGAGCACCGCCCCGCGAGCGCGCAGGACGCGCTCCTCGAGCTTCGTTCGTGCGGACGCGCCGCCAACCGCGACGAGCTCGCGCACGCCCTCGCCGAGCGCTTTCCCGATCGTGCGCCGCGCCCCGCCTCCTCGATCGTGACGCAGCTCCCCGCCTACGCCATGCCGACCAACGTCGCACTCGCTCGCGCCGCGGGCTCATCGGGCACTGTGCAGACGCTCGGTCAGACTCCGCCGCCCGTCGGCGACCTGGCCGGGAGCGCCGCCGCGCCACGGTCGCGCCGTACCCTCGCCATCGCGCTGGGTGCGGGCGTACTCGTCCTCGGAGGCGTCATCGCTGTCGCGGTCTCCGGCGGCGGAAGCTCACCGTCGTCCTCTCGAACGTCGCCACCAATCGAAGCCGGCACGCAGCCGCCGCCGATCGACGCCGCGGCACCCGATGCGCCGCCGATTGACGCCGCGGCACCCGATGCGCCGCCGATCGACGCGGGCGCCGCACCCATCGACGCCGCCGTCGACGCCGCGACGCCGCGAATCGATGCGGGCCGCGCACGTCGCACACCCGGCTCCGGCCGCGGCTCTGATCACGGATTCGTCGAGAAGACTCTCGGAGGTGGATGACCATGACCCGCGCGCTCCTGATCACGCTCCTCGTCGCCGCCGCGCCGGTCGCGGCTCTCGCTCAGCCCAAGCCTGGTAGCGACGCCGCCAGCACAGCGAAGAACGAGGCAACGGTCCTCATCCCACCGCAAGGCGGCACTGCCGACGTCCCCGTGAAGTACTCGACCAACGTCATGCTGTCGTTCCCCTCCGTGCT
>JAYTAJ010000054.1:0-5084 GCA_043737575.1 Myxococcales bacterium
GCCACTCACGTCGCGCGATAGCTGCGCGTCGCGGGATCCCAGGCGAAGACGTCGGGCCCGTCGGCAAACCCGAGCGCGCGGATCGGCGCCTTGAGCGGCCTGAAGCCGTCGGTCTGCGCGAGCGTGTCGACGTGGCGCAGCCGCTGCGGCCGCGCGTGCTCGGGCAGCGCCAGGACCGCGCGGGCCAGCGCGGGCAGATCGAGCACGGCGCCCGACGCGAGCGCGACCGCGGCGGCGGGCACGTCCTTGCCACCCGCCCCGGGGATCGCGACGGCGACGCACGCGAGGATCGAGTCGACCTGGTGGAGCGCGTCCTCGACCTTGCGGCTCGGCACCGCGCCGGCGACGGTGCGGATCATGTCGCCGCTGCGATCGACGTACCAGTAGTCGCCATCGCCGTCGATGGTCAGCAGATCGCCGGTCACGAACCAGGTGTCGCCGGGCCCGAACGCGTCGTGCAGGAGCCGGGTCGGCGCGATGTGCGCGAGGTCGGCGATGCCGCGCGCCGAGTCGAGCCGCGCGACCAGCATGCCGGGCTGATCGACCTTGGCCCGCACCAGGCGGCCGGACGGATCGCGCACCAGCTCGGCGGTGTCGAAGTCGAACGCGGCGATCGCGAGGGGCGGGCTGCCGGGCAGCGGGTGGCCGACCGCACCGCGCTTGGTGCCCGACGCGTTGGCGAGCACCGCCGACGCCTCGGTCGACGCGTAGAACTCGAGCACGCCGATGGTCTGGAACCGATCGATCAGGCGGCGCCACAGATCGGGGCGCATGCCCGAGCCGGCGAACAGCCGCACCGGATGGTTCTGCTCGCCGATCGTCGACGGTGCATGGACCAGCGCCCGCGCCATCTCGCCGGCGTAGAAGACGACGGAGACGCCGTAGCGCCGCACCTCCTGCCAGAACATGTCGGGGGTGAAGCGGGTCGCGAGCGCGAGGCGTGCGCCACCCGCGAGGGCGCTGCCCGCGGCGACCAGCATGCCGGTCGGGTGGTGCAGTGGCAGGCAGCAGTAGACGGTGTCGCGGTTGGTGAGCGTGCAGGTCGCGGCGGCGCCGAGCGCCGAGAACGCCCAGCGGCGGTTGGTGATGCGGCTGGCGCGCGGCGCGTCGTGGATGCCGCCGACGACGAACACCATCGCCAGATCGCGCGCGCGGCCGGGATCGGCGCGGAAGCCGGGCGGCAGCACGACGGTGGCGGGATCGATCGCCTCGAGATCGACCGCGCCGAGCGGCAGCGCGCGCTGTTCGTGGGCGCCGCCGAGCACGAGCAGCGTGCCGGCGAACGCGGCGCGCACCGTGGCCGCGCCGTCGGGATCGACGACCACCGCCTCGGCCTCGCCGACGTCGAGGGCGCGGCCGAGCACCGCGGCCGGCGTCGCCGGCGACACCAGCACCGCGACCGCGCCGAGTCGCGACAGCGCGGTCACCACCGACAGGAAGCTGGGCCGGCTGCTCATCACGATCGCGACGCGCTGCCCCGATCGCACGCCGGCGTGGTGGAGACCGCGCACCACCGCGTCGACGCGGCGGTTGGCGTCGGCGTAGGTGAACGCACGATCGCGCCACAAGAAGAAGGTGCGATCCGGAATCTCGCGGGCCTGATCGGCCAGCACCTTGCCGATCGAGATCACGGTGTCGTCGCGCAGCTTGCGCAGGCGATGCAGGCGCGGCACCTGCCAGCGCAGGTTGTCGAGATAGTCCGACAGATCGTTCGACGCGTCGCCGAGCCGATCCCACAGCGCGCGGGCGGTCTTGCCGACGACGTCGCCCGCGAGCTCGAGATCGTACTGGACCTCGTCGCCGAACGCGTCATCGAGATCGTCGTCCTCGACGTCGGCGTCATGGACGGCGGGCACCGCCTCGACCGGCCGGGACCCGCGGGCAGGCACCAGCCGCGCCGGCTCGGGGCCCGTGCCGTCGCGCCACTTGATCCACTCGACCACGGTCGGCCACGTCACCGCCAGCGCGGTCGACCCGACCACCAGCCCGAAGTGACCGGCGCGGACCATGACCTCGAAGATCTCGCGGGCCGCGGGCGCCGCGCGCTTGATGCCGCGCACCGCCGCCGGTCGGCCCATCTCGTCGCGGTCGCCGACGAAGTACAGGATCGGCGAGTCGATGTCGGCCAGCGACACCGCGTGACCGTCGATCACGATGCCGCCCGAGGTCATGCGATTGGCGACGATGATCTCGTCGACGAACTTGCGCAGCGCCGGGCCCGGCCACGCGACGAAGCCCTCGCCGCCGAGGAACAGCCGCCGCGCCTCGCGCTTCTCGAGCGCCTTGCGATCGTGGAGCTTGCTGACGAAGTCGAGCAGCTGCCCCGCCTCCTTGCGCGCCGACAGCAGCTTGAAGCCGGTCGAGGTCAGGAAGCCGGGCAGGCCCTCGATGCGCGCCAGCGGCCGCGCGATCGCGCGCTGCACCCCGGCCACCAGCTGCTCGACGATCTGATCGGCGATGCCGACGGTGCGGTGGACATCGACCGGGCTGCCCATCGTGATCACCGACGCCAGGCCCGCGCTGCGGCGGAACGCGGCGGCCTGGTACGCGAACATGCCGCCCTGCGAGTAGCCCGCGAGATGGACGTCCTTGCCGGTCGCGGCGCGGATCGCGTCGATGCCCTCCGACACCGCGCGGACGTGATCGTCGAGGGTGCGATCCATGCCGCCCTCCTCGCGCTCGGGCGCGCCGAAGTCGACCAGCCACACGTCGATGCCGGCGCGGGTGAGGAACGCCACCGACGACACGTCGGGCGCGATGTCGTAGACCTCCGACGCGACCATCAGCGGCGGCACCAGCAGGAGCGGCGACGACCGCGCGGCGCCCGCGGGCGCGGTGTAGTGACGGAGCCGGAAGATCGGCGTGTGCAGCGCGACCTCGTACGGCGCGCCGTACGGTGCGGTGAGGCGACCGACCCGCATGATCTCCAGCGCGTTCTGCCACGCCAGCCCGACCCGGCGGAACCGTCGGCCCCAGGTGGCCTGACGGCGTCGACGGGCGGTGGCCGAACCGCGACGCGGGGCAGGTTCGGTCATCGCGAGCCAGCATACATGCGCGTCTCCGGCGACCCCGCCGATCGCGGCAGCGATGTCGCGATCAGCGCGCCGACCGCCGACTGGCGCGCGCTATCCGGGCGGAACCACGACGACGCGCGGGTGGCGCGGTCGCTGCAATTCGCGACGCCCATGCGCTCCCTCGTCGCGTCGGTCCTCGTGCTCGTTGCGTGTGGCGGAATGGACGCGAGTGGGCCGGGCGACTTCGGTGCGACGCCAGGTGGCGTGAAGGATCTGCAGCTCGCCCGCGATCTGATCGCGCGCGGCCAGATCCCGCCGGCCGCGGCGCTCCTGGTCGAGGCGATGTTCGCCGAGCATGACCTCGGCCTCGCCGGCCCGCCGTGCCCCGAGACGCTGTGCCTGCGCGGCGCGCTCGGCGTCGCGCCTGGCGCCGACGGCGCGAGCCGCGGCTGGATCCAGGTCGGCCTGTCGTCGACGATCGATCCCGCGACCTACGTGCGGCCGGCGACGACGTTCATCTACACCGTCGACGTGTCGGGCTCGATGGGATGGAACAGCGGGCCGACCTCGCCGGGCGAGCTGTCGCGCTCGCTGCTGCGCGGCCTGGCGCCGCGGCTCACCGCGCGCGATCAGGTCGCGGTCGTGACCTACGGCTCGTCGATCACGACCGCGCTCGGCCTGACTCGCGGTGACGATCGCGCGGCGCTCGACTCGGTGATCACCGGCCTCGGCACCAACGGCTCGACCAACCTCGAGGGCGGTCTGCGCCGCGCCTACGAGCTCGGCCGCGCCGCGCGCGCGGGCGGCAGCACCAACGTCCGCGTCATCCTGTTCACCGACGTGCAGCCCAACGTCGGCGCCACCGCGCCGAGCGAGTTCGATCGCATCGTCACCGACGGCGCCGCCGCCGGCGTCCACGTCACCGTGCTCGCGCTCGGCCTCGGCATCGGGCCCGAGGTCATGCAGAGCATCGCCGCCCAGCGCGGCGCCAACGCGTTCAGCCTGATCACCGAGGACGACGTCGCCGGGTTCCTCGCCGACGAGGATCCGTGGTTCGCGACCCCGATCGCGTCGGCGCTGCGGGTGTCGGTGCGGACCGGCGCGACGCCCGGCGTCGGCATCGAGCAGGGCTACGGCTTCCCGGTCGGCTTCGCCGAGGATCCGTCGTTCAAGGTCGAGTCGGTGTTCCTGTCGAAGCGCAAGGGCGCGCTCCTGGTGGCGCTGCGCGGCCCCGATCTGTCCGCGCTGCGCGTCGATCTCGACCTCACCTACGTCGACGCCGACGGCGTGACCCGACCGTCGACGATCGCGCTGGCCCGCGACGGCGCCGAGCTCGACGACCGCGGCCACTGGTTCGCCCAGACCGCCGTCGCCAAGACCACTGCGCTCGCGCTGGTCACCCAGGCGATGCACGACGCCGCCGAGGTCTACGGCGAGGAGCCCGCGCGGGCCGAGACCATCCTGCGGCCCGCGGTGGCGCGCTTCGAGGCCGACGCCGCGATGCTCGCCGAGCCCGAGCTCGACGTCGAGGTCGCGCTGGTCCGCGCGCTGTTGCGGCTGATCGAGCTGCGCGCGCCGCAGGGCACGCTGTACGGACAATGATCGACGCCGCGGTTGCGCTCGCCGCGCGCATCGCTATCTTCGCGCGATGACCGACGACCCGACCCGACCGCCCGACCCGACCGCCTGGGCCGACCTCCGCCGCCTCGCCGACGAGGTTCGCGTCAAGCTCCACCTCGCAGGCATGGAGCTGAAGGAGAAGTGGAAGGAGCTCGAGCCCGAGCTCGACGCGGTCGAGAAGGACCTCACCGCCGCGGGCGCCAAGGTCGAGCAGTTCGTCTCGCCCAAGCTCGACGCGATGGCCGCGGGGCTGCGCAAGTTCGCCGCCGAAGTGCGCAACGCCGCCGAGAAGGTGACCGCGTCCAAGGCCGACGTGCCGAAGGTCGACGAGCCGAAGGTCGACGCGGCCCACGCCGACGCGCCCAAGACCGACTCGCCCAAGGCCGACGCGGCGACCGCCGACGCGCCCAAGACCGACGCGCCGCCGCTGACGGTCGTGCGCGCCGACGA
>JAYTAJ010000055.1:0-5084 GCA_043737575.1 Myxococcales bacterium
GATCACCTGCGGTGACTCCACCGTCCACGCCAGCAGGCTCAGCGTGCCGTGCGCGGGCGTCGTGACGACCTGATAGGTGTTGGCCGGGAGGCTCTCGACGGTCTCGCCCGCCAGCGTGATGCCGATCGGGGTGTCGACCGCCGTCGTCACGGTCTGCGCGAACGCGGTCGGCTCCACGTAGTAGTACGGGTGCGAGACCGTGATCGTGTCACTGCCACAGTCGCCGTTCAGGTCACACGCCGTCACCACGACGTCCCATGTGCCGAGCGTGGGATAGCGATCGGCGAGGAACCAGAAGTTCGCGATCGACTCGGCGGGCACGGGGTCGCCCATGCCCCAGTCGACCATCGGCGGCCCGGCCAGATCGCCGAGGTCCTCCGACACCACGAATGACAGGTAGTAGTCACCCCAGGGCGTGGTCTCGGTGGCAGTGCTCCAGATGACCACCTCGGGTGCCGCGACGGCGGCAGCGGGTGCGACGACGAGCGCGGTGACTAGACAGCAGGTCTTGACGATTGCCTTCATGAGAATTCCTTTCGTGTTTGTTGGTGCCGCGTCACGCCGCCGACGCCCGCGACCGCTCGAGCATCCAGTCCCAGAAGCCGGCGCGCAGCGACAACGCCTTGCGCATCCCCTTCGCCAGATCGCGGCGCCCGGCCGGCGACGCCGCGAACGACCGCGCGATGTCGCGCAAGGTCTCCTGGTGGTGGTCGTCGACCTCGGTGTGGAGCGGAAAGAACACCGTCGCGTCGGGCGCGAGGCCGAGCCGCGCCACCGCGGTCGTCAGCTGCTGGTAGACGTCGCGGACGATGCCCTCGGTGCCGAGGCCGAGCGCGCCGATCGCCTCGGCCGGCGAGCCCGACGCCAGGACCGACATGAACATGTCGCGCCAGTTCACGACCTCGATCTCGTCGCTCCAGCGGTTGGCGTCGATGACGCCGAGCGCGGCGCGGAAGCGGCGGAACAGGACCGGGTGCGGCACGCCGACGATCCACTCGCGGCGGATCCCGATGCGCGCCAGCGCCGCGAGATCGTCCTCGGGATACGTCCCCGACTCCTCGGTCAGGTTGTCGATCAGCGCGGCGCGATGCAGCGGATTCTCGAGCCGGCTGATCACGACGGTCAGGTAGCGCGGGAAGTGCGCCGAGTAGCCATAGTACTGCGTCGCGAAGTCGGTGATCGCGGCGCGCGGATCGGCGACGTCGCCGGTCGCGAGGGCGGCGAGGTACGGGTGCCGCACCGCGCGGTGGCCCCGCGCCGTCGCCTCGAGGCCGGCCAGGAACGCGTCGGCGTCGTGGCGCTCGTCGGGGGCGCCGAGCCGTGCCAGCACCCGGCTCACCAGCGCGGCCGTCAGCTCGTCGATCGCGCTGGCGTCGTCGCCGAGCGCCGACCACACGTCCTGGCGGCGCAGCGGCCGGACGCACGACGGCACCACCGCGACCACCCGCGCGCTGCGCGGCATGTCGTCGAGGAACGCGTACTCGCCGACCAGATCACCGGCGGCGACCTCGGCGAGCGAGCCCTGGGCCGCGGTCTCGATCCGCAGGCGGCCGTGCTCGACGTAGTACATCGTCGTCTCGAACGAGCCCTCCTCGATCAGGCACTCGTGGGCGGCGAGCCAGCGCACCGCGGTCGCGCCGCGCAGCCGCGCCAGGAGCGACGCGCCGAGCGGCGACGGGACGGGGGCGGCGGCGAGGCGTTCGGCGGCCGCGTGCATCACACCACCGCCTGGACGTCGGCGCCGTCGTGCGCGAGGCGGGTCGCGCGATCGTAGTCGCCCAGCACCGCCCGGGTCAGCCCGACGTCGGTGATCGCCAGCAGCACCAGATCGTCGACGGCGGAGGTGTTGACCGCGTGGTGGAACGCCCAGCGCGGCGCCATCGCCAGCTGGCCCGCGGCCAGCGCCGCGACCCGCGCGCCGACGTGGAGCTCGCCGGTCCCGCGGATCACGTAGAACAGCGACTCGTGGGCGTGGCGGTGGTGCTCGTTCTGCTTGCCCGGACCGATCGTCACCAGCCGCGGCTCGAGGACCGCGAGGTCGGCGAGCGGCACCCGATGCACGGTGAAGGCGATGCCGAGGCGGTCGTGGTGGTTCTGGTACAGCGGCGCGGCGTCGGTCCGGCCCGGATCGCAGACGACGCGCAGGTCGTCGGCGATCTCGTGCGGCTGGTCGCGATCACGCACACCCCTCTCGATGCGATCGATGCCCATGGCGGTCTCCTGGTCGGTGTTGAGCGAGTCGATCGCCGCGATTGCACGCGTCGTACCGACGCGACGAGCGGTCGACGCGCCGCGATCCGCGCAGCCCGTGGTCGCGGCGGCGCTACATGTCGCGCGCAGGCGTCAGCGCGCCGCGATCGTGATCGCGACGATCAGCCCGCGTCGGTCGAGCGCAGATCGACCCGCGCGACCGGCACGTCGGGCAGGCGCAGCCGCACCCGCGTCACCTCGCCGAGCCGCGGCAGCAGCGTCCGCCGCAGGCCCTGGAACGCCGCGCCGGTCAGCTCCTCGGCCAGGCGCCGCGCCGCCGCGTCGACGCCCCGACGAGACCGCGGCGCGGCGCTCAGCTCGCGCGGTCGCGCGCCTGCTCGGCCAGGTACAGCGGCCGCTCGATCGCGATCGCCTGCTTCACGCTCGGACGCTCGAGCATGCGGCGGTGATACGCCTGCAGCGCCGGGTAGTCGCCGAGCTGGATGCCCGTGACCGCGCCCCAGATCAGCACCGTCGTCAGGTACGCGTCGGCGACCGTGAAGCCGTCGTCGAGCAAGAAGTCGCGCCCGGTCAGGTGGCCGTCGAGGTGGGCCAGGCGCTTGCCGACCTTGGTGCGGGCGTAGGCCTTGGCGCCGTCGTCGCTGGTCGGATCGAGCAGCGCCGCGAAGACGCCCTTGTGCAGCTCGGTGCCGATGAAGCTCAGCCACTGCTGCAGCCGGACCCGCGCCATGGTGCCGGCCGCGGGCGCGAGCCCCGACGCCGCGTGCTGATCGGCGACGTACTGCAGCACCACGCCGTTCTCGCTCACCAGATCGCCGGCGTCGGTGCGCAGCACCGGCACCTGCCCCATCGGGTTGATCGCGAAGAAGTCGGCGCCGTCGAGCGTGCGCTTGTGCTTGAGATCGACCTCGACGAAGCCGGCGGCGGCGCCGGCCTCGTACAGCGAGATCCGCGTGGCGAGCGAGCAGGCGAGCGGAGCGAAGTAGAGTTCCATGGTGCATCTCCCCGGTTGATTTATTTTGTACTGATTAGAATAATAATAGCCGACCGTCAACCAGTTTCATGCCGAACGGTACAAATATGCCCGAGCCGTCCCGACGCCGCGGTCGCCCCCGCGCCTACGACCCCGAGCTGGCGCTGCGCCACGCCACCGACACCTTCTGGGACGGCGGCTTCGCCGCGACCTCCCTCGACGATCTCAGCGCCGCGACCGGGATGAACCGCCCGAGCCTGTACGCCGCGTTCGGCGACAAGGAGGCGCTGTACTTGCGGGCGATGGAGCAGCAGGGCCGCCGCAGCGCCGCGGCGCTGGTCGCGGTGCTGGCCCAGCCCAAGCCGCTGCGCGCCGCGCTCGGCGACGTCTATCAAGGCGCGCTGTCGATCTACTTGACCGGCGCCCACGGCGCCCGCGGCTGCTTCCTGGTCGGCACCGCCAGCAGCGAGGCGGTGATGAACCCGCGGGTCCGCGCGGTCCTCGCCACCGCGCTGCGATCCTTCGACGACGCCTTCGAGCGCCGCTTCCGCCGGGCCCGCACCGACGGCGAGCTCGGCGCCGCGCTCGATCTCGCCGCGCTGGCCCGGATCGCGTCGGGGGTCCTGCACACGCTGGCGCTGCGGTCGCGCGCGGGCGAAGGCCGCGCCGTCCTCGACGGCATCGCCGCCAGCGCGATCGATCTGATCACGCCGCCGACCGCGCCGAAGCCGACCGCGCCGAAGCCGACCGCGAAGCCGGCGCCGCGCCGCCGCCGGTCGCCGCGCGGTTAGCTCTGCCGCGACGTCACCGCGCGCAGCTTGCGCCCGACCGCGAGCATCTGCTGGTGCAGCGCGTGGGCCTGGGTCGCCGGCTCCTCGAACTCGGCCTCGCGAGCGCGCTGGGCCAGCGCCTCGGCTCGGGCCGCGAGGTCGGCGACGCGCTCCTCGATGTCGAGCACCGCCGCGCCGCCCGCCGCGATCGCGTTGATCTCGCGCGTCACCTCGGCCAGCTGCTTCAGCTCCTCGACGATCGCCCGCAGCGCCAGGCTGCGCTCACGCACCGCCGGCAGGTGCGCGATCATCTGCTCGGCCAGCGCCTGCTGGCGATCGCGCATCGCCGCGATCGCCTGCGCCAGGTCGCGTCCGGTCGCGCCCAGCCGCGCCTCGGTCGCCGCGATCTCCTCGATCGTCTCGTTGGCGCGCTCGACGTGCTTCACGCTGGCGAGCGGGGTCTTCAGCAGCAGCTCGGCCAGACGCGCGTACGCCGCCACCTGCTCGTCGAACGCGATCGCCGCCGCCACCAGAGTCGACTCGGCGTCATTTCGATTGGGCATGCCGCAGTCTGCCCAGTTATGGCAGCACGCGCACGCGATCGGACCCCAGCCGCAACCGGATCGACACCGTGTCGGGATGGACGTCGTCCTGCTCGACCAGGTGGCGGCTGTCGGCGGTGACGTTCAGCGTGTACGTCCCATTCGGCACGTCGGTGACGTCGATCCACTGGCACGGGATCGCCGCGACGTAGACGTCGGACCAGCCCGGCGAGATGCCTTGATCGGGGAAGTAGTCGGTCGCGGCCGGACCGTCGATGCAGTACGGCTGGGTGTCGATGAGGAAGAAGCCCTGCTTGCGGCCGATCGCGACCGGCACGCCGGCGGCGTCGACCAGCTCGTACCGGGCGAAGTCCTCGAGGTGGTCGTGGCCGTGGCACTCGTCGAAGTGATACAGCTCGGGCGCGGTCTCGGGCCCTGGAATGATCGCGGGCCCGGCGCCGAGGTTGGCGATCGAGGTCGTGAAGCGCAGGAGCTTCCGCACGCCGGGGCCGCCGACGCACTCCTCGGCCAGCTCGCAGGCGTCGGGCGCGAACTCCTTGGCCTCGACGTACAGCGACCGCGCCAGCG
>JAYTAJ010000056.1:0-5080 GCA_043737575.1 Myxococcales bacterium
GGCTTGACGCCGTCGAGCCGGGACGGTATCCACACGACCCTGGCAGGTACACATGGCGAACAAGACCGAGAAGAGCGACAAGAGCGAAAAGACCGAAAAGGCCAAGCCGGCCAAGGTCGAGGCGAAGGCGGCGGCGAAGCCCGTGAAGGCGGCGAAGCCTGCGAAGGCGGACGCGAAGCCTGCGAAGGTCGCCGCGGCGAAGGCGCCCGCGAAGGCCGCGGCGAAGAAGCCGCCCGCCAAGCCCGCGGCGAAGGGCAAGTCCAAGCCCGCGCCCGTCGCTGATCCCGACACCGCGGTCGAGCTGGCTCCCAGCGAGACCAGCCCCGAGGCCGCGCCCACCGAGGCGGGAGGCGAGGCCGCCCTCGACTCCTCCGCGATCGACGCCTCCGCCGGCGACGCGCCCCGCGAGCTGACGCCCGAGGAGCAGGAGCTCGCCGCGCTCTACGGCGACGAGCTGGCCTCCGCGCCCGCCGCGGCCGCTCACGCCGAGTTCGCCGATCGCCAGACCGCCGACGAGGATCGCCCGATGACGCCCGAGATCAACGGGCGTCAGGAGCGTCAGAAGCGGTGGGAGGAGCGCCGCGATCAGCGCCGCGCCCGCCGCGACTTCGATCGCGCGCGCCGCCAGGAGCACCGCGGTCCGCGTCCCGAGGGCGCGCCCGCCGAGGGCGAGGCCGCGGTCGCGGCCCGTCCCGCGGTGGCGCCGACCGAGCCCCGCCGCCCCGAGGGCGAGCGTCGCCCCGATCGCGGCCGCGACGACCGACCGCGCCGCGACGACCGTCCGCGTGACGACCGTCCGCGTGACGACCGTCCGCGCGATGGTGGTCGTGACGATCGCGCGCTGCCGCAGCAGCTGACGCTCGCGCCGATGGCGGCGACCCCGATCCCGACCGACGCGACCGGCATCGTCCGGGTCGGCAACGCCCTCGGCGATGCGGCGTGGCAGGTCTTCGCGACCCTGCGCGGCGGCCAGCCGATGCCGGTCCGCCAGCTCGCGGGCATGATGCGCAAGCGCGGCCTGATCGAGCACGATCCCGAGCAGGCGTGGCCGCACCTCAAGGCGGCGCTGCTCGGCGACGAGCGCAGCTACCGCGCGCTCGGCCTGCGGCCGCGCATCGTCTACCGCGGCCGCGATCTGTTCGGCCCCGGTCCGGTCGCGATCAGCGCGACCGCCGACGCCGAGGCCGAGCTGGCGCGGGCGCTGTCGGCGCTGTCGGTGGCGACCCACGCCACGCTCAAGGTCCGGATCGGCCAGGCCGGTCAGGCCGGCTTCGAGCGGCTGGTCCACGCGTACCTGATCGCGGTCGGCTACCAGGACATCAACTGGATCAAGCGGACCGAGGCGATCAGCTACGCCACCGCGATCGCGCCCGGCTCGACCGGCACGATCATGATCAGCGCGCGCGCGGGCGACGAGCCGGTCGATCGGCGCGGCGTCGGCGAGCTGCGGGTCGGTGTCGAGGCCAAGCAGCTCCTCGCCGGTCACCTGTTCGCGGCGCGCGAGCTGTCGGCCGAGGCCGAGCGCGAGCTCGAGCGGCCCGGCCGTTCGATCGCGGTCTACGCGGGCGACAGCTTCGTCACCGCGCTGCTCTCGGCCGGCGTCGGCGTCGTCACCGCGGCAGCGCCGGTCCGCTACCTCGACGACCAGCTGTTCAGCGAGCTGCTCGCGGGTTGATCGACTGGATCTGGCAGGGGCGGGTGGATCATGCGGTCGCGGTCGCCGAGCAAGAGGCTCGGCGCGCCGCGATCCTCGCCGGTGATGCCAGCGCGGCGACGGTGCTCTTGTGCGAGCACCCGCCGGTGATCACGCTCGGCCACTCGGCCGATCGCGCGAACCTGCTGATCGACGATGCCGAGGCGGCGCGGCGCGGCGTCACGATCGCGACGGTGTCGCGCGGCGGCGACGTCACCTACCACGGCCCCGGCCAGCTCATGATCTATCCGGTCGTGCGGGTGACCCGCGTGATCGGCTTCCTCGAGACCGTCGCCGCGGAGCTGGCCGCGCTGTGCGCCGAGCTCGGCGTCGTCGGCGCCGGGTTCCGCCGCGATCCGGCCGGGCTGTGGCTCGACGATCACAAGCTCGCCGCGTGCGGCGTCCATGTCTCGCGCGGCGTCGCGATCCACGGCTGGGCCTGGAACCTGGCGACGCCCGCCGCGGCGTGGGACGCGATCGTACCGTGCGGCCTGCGCGCGCCGCTGATCTCGCTCGCCGACGCGTGCGCCGCGCGCGGCCTGCCACCGCCGCCGCCGATCGACGTCCTCGCCGCGCGCCTCGGCCCGCGGCTCGCGCGGGCGCTGGCGTAGCTGATAGGATGCGCGCGATGACGCTCGGGATCGCGGTCCTCTACAACACCGACTACGAGCACATCGCGGGCGCCGGCCTCGACGCGATCGCGGTGCGCGCCTCGGCCGAGTCGGTGCGCGACGCACTGCGCGCCGCCGGCCACCGCGCCGAGCTGATGGGGATGTGGGGCAAGGACGTCGCCGAGGTCGTCACCAACCTCGAGCGCGACCGGCCCGATCTGGTCTTCAACCTGTGCGAGTCGCTCGGCGGCGTCGCCAAGAACGAGGTCGCGGTCCCCGCCCTGCTCGATCTGCTCGGCCTCGCGTACACCGGCGGCGACGCGATGGCGCTCGGCCTGGCGCTGCACAAGCCGCGCACCAAGGACGTGCTGCTCGGCCGCGGCGTGACGACGCCGCCGTACCGCGTGATCGCGAAGGAGGCCGACCTGCAGCGCGTCGCCGCCGAGGCCCTCGACTATCCGTGGTTCGTGAAGCTCGCCAACGAGGACGCCTCGGTCGGCATCACCGAGCACAACGTCATCCACGACGCCGCCGCGCTCACGACCCGCGCGCGCCAGCTGCTCACCGAGTTCGGCGAGCCGCTGATCCTCGAGCGCTACGTCGCCGGCCGCGAGGTCAACGTCACGCTGCTCGGCTCCGGCGCCGACCTGACGATCCTGCCGCTCCACGAGATCGACTTCGCCGCGATGCCCGCGGGCCGTCCCCACATCGTCAGCTACGCCGGCAAGTGGGACGAGAGCCACGTCGATTACGCCGGCACCAAGCCGGTGCCGCTGCGCGGCGCCGACGCCGCGCTGGTCGCGCGCATCGAGGCCACCGCGCGCGCCGCGTGGGACGCGATCGGCCTGCGCGACTACGGCCGCGTCGATCTGCGCATCGACGACGCCGGCACGCCGTGGGTGATCGACGTCAATCCGAACTGCGACATCTCGCCCGACGCCGGCGTCCATCGCGCCGCGACCGCCCACGGCTGGACCTACCCGCAGCTGATCAGCCGCATCGCCGAGCTGGCGTACGCCCGCGCGCGCGGACCGAAGGCGTGAACCGCGGCGCGCTGCTCGCCCTCGCGGTGCTCGCGCTCGCGCCCGGCTGCCGTCGCCGCGCCACCGATCGCACCCGCGACGCCGCGTCTGCCGTCGACGCCGCGCCGCCCTGGATCGCCCCGGTCGCCGTCCTCGACAACGTCGAGATCAAGCTGGCCGGTGCCGCCGACGGTGCCGTCGTCTCGCGCGAGCTCGGCCGCCAGCTCGCGCGCTGCTTGATCGAGTCGGGCGACGACGTCGTCGCCCTCGATCGCCAGGTCGAGCCGTCGCGCCGTGCCGTCCACGCCCGCCTCGAGGTCGAGCTCAGCGCCGAGGCCACCGCCGATCGCGCGGGTGCGCCGCACATCGTCGTCGCCTTCGCCGCGCGCCTGCCGTGGCTCGACGACGACACCCTGCCGATCCCCAACGTCCAGCTGGTCGGCGAGTCCTCCATCCTCGACGGCCGCGCCGACGTCGCCGTGCTCGCCGTCACCGAGCAACTGCGCGGCGAGGTCTGCCGCGTCCTCGCCGCCGAGCTCGATCGCCTGTCGGCCGACGATCTCCGCCCCGGCCTCGCCGACGCCGATCCCGACACCGTCGCGTGGACCCTCGCCGTCGTCGCCGCCCGCCGCCCGCCCGCCATCCTCGACGCCGTCATCGCGCTCCTCGATCGCCCGCCACCCGTCGGCGACGCCGCCATCACCGCCCTCGTCGCCCTCCGCGATCCCCGCGCCGTCACCGCGCTCACCGATCGCATCGACCTCGCCGATCGCACCCGCCTCACGACCCTCATCGAAGCCACCATCGCCATCGGCGGCGCCGACGCCGAAGACTTCCTCCGCGTCCTCACCGCCCACTCCGATCCCACCATCGCCCGCCACGCCCGCGACGGCCTCACCCGCCTCACCCGCCTCTAGCCATCAACCCCGTAGGCGTCAGCTGAACGGCAGGCGGTTGCGACCCAGCTTGCCGTTATTGACGAGGGCCGCCAGGACGAGATGCTCCGAGACGGCGAAATGATCCGCGGCCGCCGCGATGCCATCGTCGTCGGTCCCGTGGGAGTTGGTGTATTCGTCCAGCGCGGCCCATGGGCAGAGCAGCTCCTGCGCGAACGAGCGCTCGAACTTCTGAAACGCGGTGGCCGCGTTGGTGACCGGCAACACGTGATCGTCTGGCGACGAGACCAGCGCCGCACCGATGAGACGGCCGAGGTAGAAACGCTGGTTGTCGACGCGGCTCGTGGTCACGAGCACGCGGGTCCGCCCGTTCGCGACGCCGTTGCGGTAGCCCCCGGTCAGGGCGCGGTCGGCGATCGTCGTCGAGACCGGCAGGGGCAGACGAACGTCGAGCCACGACTCCAGCATCGCGGTCGGGATCGGGCCATCTCCGCCCCCATGAGCTGCGCGGAACGCCGCCGCGAGGCGCCGCCCCCGCTGCCACGGCAGCTCGCGGATCGGGCCTGCCGCGCCCGAGTCGCGCCACGCCAGCTGGACGTCGATGGTCGAGCGCTTCATCGCGTCGATGGCGTCGATCGCCCCGCTCAGGCCGCCGCGCAACGTCGGCATAGCGGCGACGACCTCGTCGCCCGTTGCGCGGCCGGCTTCATCCGCGAGCGCCGTGGCGCGACGAAGCCAAGCGGGCGGCGCCACGCCAGGGTCGAAGCCCGCCAGCGCTTGCAACTTGCAGGCGCGCGCGAGGGTGGGATCGGTACGCTCGTCGCGCAGCTCGGCGATCAAATCGGCCAGATCTCGGTC
>JAYTAJ010000057.1:0-5079 GCA_043737575.1 Myxococcales bacterium
GGTCGCGACCAGCGCGGCGTACGCGACGCCCCCGAGCGCGGCCAGCGGCCACAGCCCGAGCGCGAACGCGCCCGCGATCCCGGCGCCGAGCACCGAGACGTTGATCGGGCCGAAGGCGGCACGACCGAGGACCTTTCCGACGGGAGGTTTGGCCATGCGGGCTGCTCAGAAGAACGTCGCCATGTCGCGATAGACGTCGATGATGGTGTCGACGTTGCCGTTGGCGTGGGAGCCGCGTGCGGCGTCGGCGAGCTCCTGCAGCACGCCGCCTTGGGCCTGATCGCCGTAGCCGATCGTGAACACCCGCACCGCCGTCGTCTCGGCGCCGAGACGGGCTTTCACCGCGGCGAGCGTGCTCTGGCTGTCGGTGTCCTGGCCGTCGGTCATCACCACCAGCGCGTGGATCCGGTGCGGCGCCTTGCGCGCGAGCTTCGCGACGTCGGCCCACGCCCGATCGATCGCGTCGTAGAGCGACGTGCCGCCCGACGCGATCGTGCCGCCGATGCGGGCCTCGAGCTCGGCGCGGCCCTGGCCGAGCGGCAGCGGCCCCAGCGCGGGATAGACCTGGTCGTCGAAGAACACCAGCGCGACCTGATCGCGATCGTCGAGAACGTTGAGGAAGGCGCGGGCCCCGACCTTGGCCTGCTCGAGCGCGCGGCCCTCCATGCTGCCCGACTTGTCGAACACCATCACCACCGTGCTGGTCTTCTTCACCTGCTGCCACGTCACCAGCAGGTGATCGAGCGTCGGGCCGTCGGGCACCTCGATCAGCGTCTGCGGTTGCTTGGGGTCGGCGCCGTGGGCGGCGTCGATCGGCGCGCCGATCGCGATCGTCGGATCGGCCGGGCGAAAGCCGAGCGCGAGGGCGCGGAGCTGGGCCGGCTTGGCCTTGAGGAACGCGAGGAACTGCTCGGCGCCGCTGCGCTCGTCGGCGCCGACCCAGTCGGCCTCGAGGATCGCGTACGGGTGATCCGACCAGAACGTGCCCTCGACCGGGTAGACCGCGACGACCGGCATGGTCGGCGCCTTGGCGTAGCTCTCGATCACCAGGTTCTCGTACAGCACCGCGGCCGACAGGTAGGTCGGGCCGCGCTCGAGCATCTTGTCGCTGAAGAAGCCGGTCGACTTGCCGTAGTGGACGATGGCCTCCTCGATCTCGCTCATGAACGCGCGGGTCGGCGCGGCGTCGAGATCGGCGCGGGTGAGCCCGCGGGTCTTGCCCGCGCCCGCGTAGGCCTCGGCGAGGACGGCGAGCAGCCCCGAGTTCGAGTACCCGGGGTGGGTGTGGCCGAGCTTGAACAGCCCCCACTCGGGACGACCAAGGCTGCCCCAGCCGTTGCGATCCTTCGAGACCCGGATGATGTCGTGCCAGCCGATCGCCTTGTCGGGCCAGCCGAGCGCCTCGGCCATCGGCCGCCACATCGCGATCACCAGTGGCGACAGCACCACGGGCTCGCCGACGGGTGCGAGCGCGCGGGTGTGGTTGTCGATCTTCAGCCAAGACTGCCCGAGGAGCGTCAGGTACGCGGTCGACGCCGGGCTGAACACGTGGGGCCGCAGCGTGCCGCCGACGATCGCCTGGACCGCCTCGCCCGAGCCCATCGCCTTGCCGACGATCTTGATCGGCCGGCCACCGCCAGTGGTGGCGCCGCTGGCGTTGAACTGGCCGATCTGCTCCTCGAGCCAGGTCTTCTTCTCGCTGCCGTAGGCGACCAGCACCTCGACCGCGGCCGCCTGGACCGGCGGTGGGCGCGCGGCGCTGCCGGTCTGACCCTTCGGATCGTCGGAGGCCTTCTGCTTGCACGCCGACAGGCTCACGAGCCATGCCAGCACGACGACGGCGACACTGACCCTGCGCATCGACCGCACTGTACCGCAACGCGCCCTGACCCGGGCCTGACAGACCCGAGGCCGGGGTCATGCGTAGATGCCGGGATGGAGCGCATCGGGGAGTACTACGTCCGGCGGCTGGTCGGCGAGGGCGGGATGGGCAAGGTCTACGAGGCGGAGGAGCGGCTGTCGCGGCGGCGGGTGGCGCTGAAGGTGCTGCGGCCGGAGCTGGGGCGGTCCGAGGCGGGGCGGCAGATGTTCACGAACGAGATGACGATCCTCGCCCACCTCGATCACCCCAACATCGTGCGCAGCCTGGCGTGTCACGAGGTCGACGGCGAGCTGGTGATGGCGCTGGAGTTCCTCGACGGCGAGACCCTGCGGCAGCGGCTGACTACGCAGGGGCGGCTGCCGTGGACCGAGGCGGTGGCGATCGCGGCCGACGTCGCGGCGGCGCTGACCGCGGCCCACGGTCAGGCGCCGCCGATCGTGCATCGCGATCTCAAGCCCGAGAACCTGATGCTGGTCGGCGGCCGCGTGAAGGTGATGGACTTCGGCATCGGCAAGGTGCTGCAGGCGATGAAGAAGAGCTCGAGCCACGCGGTCGGGACGCTGCAGTACATGAGCCCCGAGCAGATCGACGCGGCGACGATCGACGAGCGCAGCGATCTGTACAGCCTCGGGTTGGTGCTGTTCGAGATGCTGGTCGGGCATCCGCCGTTCCAGTCGGAGTCGACCCGCGAGCTGCTCAACCTGCAGTGCACCGCCGCGGCGCCGCCGCTGCCCGACGAGGTCCGCGCCGGGCTGCCGCGCGGCGTCGAGCGGCTGCTGCAACGGCTGCTGGCGAAGGCGCCCGATCAGCGGCCGGCGTCGGCCCAGGAGGTGGTGGCGGCGCTCGAGCCGTTCGCGGCGGCGGACGACGGCGCGGTGGCGGCGGTGGTGAAGCGCGCGGCACCGCTGGCGGCGGGCTCGTCGAGCGAGCTGCCGGTCGCGGCGGCCTCGACGGTGGGCGCGTCGGCGTCGTCGGCGCCCGCGGCGACCCCGCGGCTCGACACGGTGGCGATGGTCGATCGCATCGGTCGGCGCGCGACGACGGCGCGACAGATCCGGACGTCGTGGGCGATCGCGATCATCGCGGCGATGTGCGCGCTCGCGGGGGTCGCCGCCTACCTGGCGCGCGCGGCCTGATGACGCCCGAGGCCGCGGGCGTGACCGTCGGTGCGCCGCTCGCGCCGTGCGGGCGCGCCACGCGCTTCGCGTGCGACGGCGATCGCGAGCTGTGGCGGCTGACCGGGGCCGACGACGCGGTGCACGCGCGCATCGTTGCGCTCGGCGTCGGCGCGATCGTCGCGTCGGGTCGCGACGACGACGGGCCGTGGCTGGTGCGCGCGGCGACGCCGACCTTGGCCGATAGCCTCGACGCGACGCCGCTGCCGTGGCGGCGCGCGGTCGCGCAGGTCGCGTCGCTGGCCGAGGCGTGCGCCGCGTGCGAGCAGGCCGCGGTGTATCCCGGGCCGATCGATCCCGCGCAGCTCGTCGCGATCGGCGACCGGCTGGCGCTGCGCGCCGAGGCGCTGCTCGTCGCGCTGGTCGGCGGCTCGACGACCGCGACCGCCGTGACCGCGGGCGCGCGCTGGCTCGCGCCCGAGCAGCTCGCAGGCGCGCCCGGCGACAACGCGGCGAACCGCTACGCGCTCGGCTTGATCCTGTACCGCCTGATCGCGGGCGAGCATCCGTTCGCGGGCGCGGGGCTGCGGCGCGGGCTCGACGAGCAAGCCAGACGCGGCGCGCCGCCGTTCGCCGACGCGGTGGCGACGACGTTGCCGCCCGGGTTGCAGAGCCTGTGCTTGCGGCTGCTCGAGGCCGAGGCGCCGCGGCGGCCGGCGACCGCGCGCGAGATCGCGGCGACGCTGCGGCGGATCGCGGACGATCAGCCGAAGATCGGCGGCGGCGAATCGATCATCGGCGTCGACACCGGATCGACCATCGGCGCCGGATCGGGATCGGGCTCGATGATCGGTGGATTGACCGGATCGCGCATCGGATCCGGTTCCGGATCGGGCTCGATGATGGGGCCGCGGCCCGGATCAGGCTCGGGCTCGGCGGGCGGATCGTTGAACGGCACCGGGTTGGGGGTGTCGGGCACCGGCTCGGGCACGGGGTCGGTCATGGGCACGGGATCAAAGGCGGGGTCGGGCATGGTGGGTCCGTCGAGGATACTCGGACCTGCGCTGTCGGCACTGATCGCGGTCGCGGGCGCGCTGATCGCGATCTGGATCGTCGCGGGTCGATCGACCACCGACGCCGCCGCACGCATCCGCGTCGCCCCCGCCCACGGCCTCGCCGCGCCGCAGACCCTCGCCGAGTGCGCGACCTGTCATCCGCGCCACGCGGGCGAGTGGTCGCGATCGGTGATGGCGCACGCGGGCACGAGCCCGCTGTTCCAGGCGCTGGAGATCTTGATCGAGGAGCAGGTCGGCCGCGACCGCGACTGTCCGGGCGGCGCGGGCATCTTGCGCGCCGCGGGCCCGGGCGCGTGCCGCGATCGCGCGACCGGCCTGCCGATCACCGGCTCGGGCGGCGCGTCGTGGTGCGTGAACTGCCACACGCCCGGCGAGAACCTCGCCGCGTCGCTGCCGGCGTGGGACGGAACCGCGGCGCGCTCGACGACGCGGCAGCCGCTGCGCGATCTACTGCCCGACGCCGCGCTCGAGGGCATCGGCTGCGCGGTGTGCCACCAGATGACCGGCCCGGTCCGTCCGGGCGACGCCGATCGCGGCGGCTACGAGGGCAACCCGTCGTGGAGCTCGACCGCGACCGGCCAGCGTCACTCCATGCGCCCCGAGGACGCGCGCGGTCGGCCCGGCATCGCCAACAGCGGCTACCACCTCGAGCCCGGCTCGCTGCTCGCGGTCGGCGACTGGCTGCCGGGCGGCGCCCACCGTCGACCGCCCGCGTCGGCGCGCGCGTACCTGGCGTCGAGCGAGATGTGCGGCGCGTGCCACGACGTGCGGCTGTTCGGCACCGATGCGATCGGTGGCGCCGAGCGCGGCGAGCCGTTCAAGCGCCTGCGCAACGCGTACAGCGAGTGGCTGGCGTGGGGCGAGCTCGAGCGGCGCGCCGGTCGCACGCCAGCGTCGTGCCAGGACTGCCACATGAGCGAGTTCCCCGCGGTGTGCGAGCCGGGCCCGCCGATCGACAGCCTCGCGGGGCGCGCGTGTCCGACCGGCACCCGGCCGCGCGCGGTCG
>JAYTAJ010000058.1:0-5078 GCA_043737575.1 Myxococcales bacterium
CGCCTCCTCGCGCCCCTCACCCGCTAAATCGCCCGCTGAACGATCTGCACCGCCCCGTTACCCGCATCACCCGCTGAACGATCTGGACCGTCTCCACCGCCCGCGTCACGCGACCCCGCCCGAGCGAATCACGCCGACGCTCACGCGTCACGCACCGGGTTCTGAACTAATGCGCCGGCGGCGCGATCGTCGCGGGCGGCAAGCCGTCGGCGGGCATCGTCGCCGGGTACTCGATGCCGGTCGTGACGTTCCGCATCGACTTGTAGACGAGCAGACCGTCGGTGTTGTTCTCGCCGTGGGGTGAGCCGGTCAGCCACTGGCCGGTCACGATGACCTCCTCGCCGACCTTGTACAGCGGCACGATCGGCCAGGCCTTGATCTGCTCCTTGCCGAGGTTCTTCTTCTCGAGCACGGTCGGCGGGCGCGGCACCTCGACGACCCACAAGGCCTTCTCGACCTGGGTGTCGGCGGTGTCGCCGAGGTAGAACGCCGGGCGGCGACAGATCGTCGGATCGGTCTCGATGCGCTTCGCGATCGCCTCGGGGGTCTCGCCGGCCTGCGCGATCGCGGTGGCGCAGTCGTAGCTCCACACGATGACGCCCTTCACCATGATCTCTTGCTTCAGGTATTTCCGACCGAGGACGCGCAGCTCCTTGATCGAGTGCGAGCCGTCGCCGTTGACCGGCGGGACCGTGAACTCCGGCACCGTCGGCACCGTCACCTTGATCTTGGTCTGCTGAACCTCGGCCTGCGCACCTTTCAGCTGGTCGTCCTTGCAACCGAGTGCGCCGAAGGACAGGGTTGCGCAGATTGCAGCGGCACCGAGCGTGCGCGATGTGGCCATGGCCGGCGTAATAACATGATGCGACTGACCCAAGCAAACCGCCTCGCCGTCGCGCTCGTCGCGCTCGCGGCGTGCGACGGCACGCCCGCGCGGGTCAAGCCGTGGCGTCACGCGCCCGACCCGCTGGCGATCGCCGAGCGAGCGCCGCGCTCCGCCGCGCTCGCCAAGGACGTCGACGATCACGCGGTGCGCGAGCGGCGCCGCCACACGCTGCGCATCCACATGGACGCCGAGCCGCGCGGGTTGCATCCGCTGCTGTCGCCGTCGGTGTGGACCCGCCGCATCATGGTCGGCCCGGTGTTCGAGCCGCTGGTGCGCTACGTGCCGCCGCCGTCGGGCGCGGGCTCGGGGCTCGGCAGCTACCAGCCCGGGCTCGCGCGATCGTGGCGCATCCAGCTCCAGGGCACCGAGATCATCATCGAGATCGATCCCGAGGCGCGCTGGCACGACGGCAAGCCGGTGACGTCGGTCGACGTCCAGTTCACGCTCGACACCGTGCGCGACCAGCGCGGCCGCGTCGATCACCTGCGCGGCGCGCTCGCGAACGTCGAGGCGGTCGAGCTGGTCAATCCGCGCATGGTGCGCATTCGCTTGCGTCAGCCCGACGGCTGGGCGCTGCGCGCGCTCGCCGAGATCCCGATCATCCCGCGCACGATCTACGAGCCGGATCTGACCGGCGGCGGTCGCATCGTCGGCTCGGGCCCGTATCGCCTGGTCGATCAAGACGGCGGCGTCGTCCATCTCGCGCGCTGGGATGCGTACCGCGGCCGGCGGCCGGCGATCCCCGACCTCGAGTACGTCTATCAAGCCGACGCCGCGGTGGCGCTGATGGCGGCCAAGCGCGGCGAGCTCGACGTCGTGCCGACGCTCGCGCCCGAGCACTGGCCGGAGCAGACCTCGGCGCCGGGGCTGTCGGCGAGCTTCGTGCCGCTCGAGCTGCGGCCGCCGAAGTTTCGCTACGCGCTGTTCGGCGCGACCACGCCGCCGACCGACGACCCGCTGGTGCGCAAGGGTCTCGGCTTCCTGATCGATCGCAAGAACATCGCGCAGGAGATCGACGACGGCCTGACCCGGCCGATCGCGGGGCCGATCTGGCCGGGCGGTCCGGGTGACGGGCCTGCGCCCGCGCCGCCCGAGCTCGATCCGGGCGCGGCCGGGCGGCTGTTCGACGAGGCCGGCTGGATCGATCGCGACGGCGACGGCATCCGCGAGAAGGGCGGCCAGAAGCTGCGGCTCGAGGTCCTCGCGCTCGAGAGCGCGAACGGCCGGCCCGGCGCCGAGGTCGGCAAGGTCCTCGACGGGCTGCGCCGCGCTGGCATCGGCATCGAGCTGCGGGTCGGCACCGACGCGGTGCTGCGCAACCGCCTGCGCGACGGCCACGTCAACGTCGCGTTCCTCGAGTGGAGCGGCGCGGTCGACGGCGATCTGGCGCGGCTGTGCGGCACCGGCGGCGCCGACAACTTCGGCGGCTTCTCGTCGCGTCGCGTCGATCGGGCGCTGGCGGCGCTGGCGTCGGTGTGGGAGCCGGCGTCGCGCGGGCCGCTGGTCGGCGAGCTGGCGGCGGCGCTCGCCGACGAGGTGCCGCTCACCGGGATCGTCGCGGCGGCGCCGCAGGGACTGATCCACCAGCGCGTCGTCGGCGTCGTGCCCTGGGACGGCTGGTTCGACGTGACGGCGCTGTCGCTGGTGTCGGATCCGACCGGGCCGTAAGCTCGCGGCGTGAGAGCGTCCAGCGTCGTCGCCGCGGTGATCGCGATCGCCGCGATCGGCTGCTTCGAGCGCGGCGGCGGCAAGCGCGAGGCCGAGCCGGCACCCGCGGCGGCCAGCGCGGCGCCGACCGACCTCGGCTGGGCTGTCCGGGATCCGGACGGTGCGCCGGATCCCGACGCGGTGGTGCGGATCGCGCTCGAGGCCGAGCCGGCCACGCTCGATCCGTTCGCGACCCTCGACGCGGTCAGCGGCCGCGTGCTCGGCGCGGTGGTCGAGGGCCTGCTGTGCGCGCCCGACGGCGGCGCGGTGATCGACTGCGTCGCGGCCAGCCACACCGTCAGCGACGGCGGCCGGCGCTGGCGGTTCGTGCTCGATCCGACGCGGCGCTTCAGCGACGGCGCAGCGGTGACCGCGGCCGACGTGGTCGCGAGCCTGCGCGCGGCGCGCGGCGACGGTCACGCCGCCGGGCCGCTCGGCGCGATCCTCGACGACGCGTCGGCGATCGAGCCGGACGGCGAGGCGATCGAGCTGCGGTTCGCGACGGCGCGGCCGGGGCGGGCCCGCGATCTGACGCTGGTGCCCATCGTCCCCGCGGCGCAGCTGGCGCACCCGTCGCTGGCCACCGCGCCGATCGGCACCGGGCCGCTGCGGATCGCCGCGTGGGATCGCGGCTCGTCGCTGCGGCTGGTGCGGGTGCCAGGCGCGGCGCGCGCCGCCGCCGCCGCCGAGGTCCGCTTCGTCATCACCGCCGATCGCGCCGACGCGATCCGCCGCCTGATCGCGGGCGAGCTCGATCTGGTGGGGCAGGTGCCGATCGATCAGGCGATCGCGACCACCGCGGCGCAGCCGACGCTGGCGCGATTTCGCTACGCGCTGCCGGCGTACCTCGCGGCGGTCTACAACACCCGTCGGCTGCCGCCGTCGGTGCGGCGGGCGCTGACCTTGCTGCTCGATCGCGCGGGGGTCGCGCGGGCGTTCCTCGGCGGCGCGCGGACGCTGACCGGGCCATACCTGCCCGACACCGCCGCCTACGATCCGTCGGTCGCGCTGCCGCCGTTCGATCGCGCCGCGGCGCGCGCGCTGCTCGCGGGCGAGCGACCGTCGATCGAGCTGCTGGTGCCCGCGGGCTCGACGACGACGGCGCGCATCGCCGACGTCTGGGCGTCCGACGCGCGTGGCGTGGTCGCGCTGCGGGTCACCGCGATCCCGTTCGCGACCTTGCTCGCGCGGCTCGCCGCTGGCGACTTCGACATCGCGATCACGTCGATGTCGGCCGGGCCCGACGTCGATCTGTCGTCGCGGCTGGCGTCGGACGCGCCGGCCGATCAGGCGTGGCCCGGCCTGTCCGATCGATCGCTCGACGCGCTGCTCGCCGAGGCCCAGCTGGTCACCGATCCGGCGCGGTGGATCGCGCTGGCCCACCAGATCCACCGCCGCGTCGCCGAGCTGGCGCCGATGGCGTTCATCGCGGTCGACACCCGGGCCGGCCTCGCGCACCGAGACCTCGGCGGCGTCGTCGGCACCCAGGCCGGGCAGCCGCCGATCGAGCGGCTGTGGAAGCCGCGCCGATGATCGCTGCGGCGATCGCGCTCGGCCGGATCGCGCTGCGCGGCCTGGTCGCGTGGATCGTCACCTGCGTTCTCGGCTGGGGCCTGGTCGAGCTGGCGGCCGAACCGCCTGCGCTGACCGCCGCGCGCGCCGCGTCGGCGCTGCCGCCCGACGACGCTCGCGATCCGCAGGCGCGGCGCCGCGTGGTCGATCGCACCGCGCGCGAGCTCGGCCTCGACGGCGCGCCGATCGCGCGGCTCGCCCGCGCCGCCGGCCGCGCGGCGATCCTCGACGCGGGCGCATCGTGGCGCGATCGCCGGCCGGTCGGCGCGGTGGTGGGGCCGGGCGCGCGGGCGACCCTCGGCCGCGCCGTCGCCGCGGTGATCCTCGCGCTCGCGATCGGCGTCGCGCTCGCCCTCGGCGCCGGCCGCCGCGGCCACGGCGCGCTCGCGCTCGGATCGGGCGCGCTGGTCGCGATCCCGACGGTGTGGCTGTGTCAGCTCGCGCTGACCGCGGCGCCCGGCCTCGCGACGTCGGCGACCCTCGCGATCGCGGTGCTGGCGCTGGCGCCGGCCGCGGTCGTCGCGCTGCACGTCGGTGCCGCGCTGCGCCGCCTCGACGCGTCGCCGCTCGCGATCGCCGCCGCGGCCCGCGGCGTCGGCCCGTCGCGCTGGCGCGGCGTCCACGCGCTGCGCCTGATCGCCCCTGGCCTCGCGCCGCTGGTGCCGTCGATCGCGGGCTTCGCGCTCGGCGTCAGCCCGGTCGTCGAGCGCGCGCTCGCGGTGCCGGGCGCCGGCCAGACCCTGGTCGCCGCCGCGGGCGCGGGTGATGCGCCGATCGTGATCGCCCTCGCCGCGGGCACCGCCGCCGTCGTCGCGATCGCGGGCGGGGTCGCGCACCAGCTCGCGCTGCGCCTCGATCCGCGGCTGCGGCCGGAGCCCGCATGAGCCGCCTCGCGCTGCTGTGGCTGGCGGTC
>JAYTAJ010000059.1:0-2184 GCA_043737575.1 Myxococcales bacterium
CGATCGCGACGCTCACGCCGCAGCCGTCCTACAGCGTCACCGTCCTCGAGATCCGCGGCGACCATCGCCGCATCGCCCTCGACACCGACGAGCTCGGCGTCATCGGTTGGATCGGCGCCGAGGCGTTCCTCGGCATCGCCGCCGACGCGTCCGGCTATGGCCTGACGGGCGCGATGGGCGACACCGTCCCCGCGGGCACCTGCCTCTTCGACGAGCAGGGCCATCCCATCGGCCGCGTCAAGGAGCCCACTGTCCCCGGCCTCGACGACGCGGGCCGCTTCACCCAGCCGACCGCGTGGGGCCAACTGCGCCTCCACGTCGAGCCCGCTCCGGGCGGCTGGACGACCTGCGCTCGCTAGATCGCCCAGAGCCGAATCATTGTCGTGCAGTCAGGCCAGCAGAGTGCTTGAAACGAGACTTGCAGCCACAGCCTCGCAGACACGAAACACGTGACGTTTCTGAATGCTCGTCCTGCTCTTTGAATTGGTGGTCTTCATAGATTCTCCTCGTTGTTAGTGGTTGCCTTCGATGCGCACGATGCCGCGACGAATAGGAACTGAAACACTGCGAGGAGTAGCCACACGACCGCTCCGGCACCAACTGACCCCAGCCTCTCGGCCAGCCTCACTGCACGACTCGATGACGATGAACTACTCGGACGGGTGGGTCAATGAGGCAAGGGAGCGGGCGGCAGGGGTGGCAGGCTGCGGGGAAGGACTGACGTCAGGAGGCTGACACCTGCGGTACAAGCTTGCGGGATTGCTGAAGTCCTGAAGATGGCCCGACCCTCGCACAAAGGTCCGACCATCATGACTCGCACGACTCTGACCGCCGCGCTCCTCGTCCTCGCCGCCACCTTCGCCTCGGGCTGCTCGCACTCCATGATCGTGTCGCGTCCGGCCGACAAGCAGCTCGACGCGGCGTACACCGCGCAGTTCGAGGACGACCTCGAGGCGACCGCCCAGGACGGCGACATGATCTTGCGCCGCGGCTACGCGGTGCTGTCGGACATCATCACGGTCGTCACCCCGGGCGTCGACATGAGCCACGCGGGCATCTACGACGCCCAGACCAAGACCGTGATCGAGGCGGTCAACGGCGGCGTCAAGGAGACCAACATCCACGACTTCGTCAGCGGCGCCCACCGCGTGATGATCGTGCGGCCGTCGGATCTGCGCTGGACCGAGCGCCGCGCCGCGGTCGAGAAGGCGCGCTCGGTGATCGGCACGCCGTTCGACTACGCGGGCTTCCTCGGCCTCGAGGATCCCGATCGCTTCTACTGCTCGGAGCTGGTGGTGTGGGCGATCGACGCGCGCGGCCGTGGCCTCGAGGTCAGCCGCCTGGTCGCGCCCGCGGCGCTGCTCGACTACGGCGACACGATCTACGACTCGGGCGATCGCGGCGTCGCGCCGCTCACCGCGACCCGCGTCGCGTCGGCGCGCGACTGATAGCCACTCTCTGCCAGGTCGTCGACGGCGGCGGCGCGGCCGGGTCCGGTAGGGTCGGGCATGAAGTTTTGCCAGGTGTCGTTGATCGTCGCGCTCGCTGTCGCGGGCGCGGGCTGCAAGAAGAAGGACGTGGCGGGGGAGAAGGAGCCGGCGGCGGCGGGGGCCACGACCGACGTGACCAGCGATCGATCGCTGCAGGTGATGAACTACTACGTCGAGCTCTTCAACGAGCTGATCGGCGAGGTGCCCGACGTCGCGCGCAACTACTGGGACCAGGCCGGCGACGCCCCGCTCACCGTCGAGACCATGACGAAGTGGGGCAACGTGATCTGCGCGGGCACGGGCTGGATGAAGATGAAGCGCGACAGCTCGAAGAAGCAGCTCGAGGTCGCCAAGAAGGCGTCGAGCGGCGAGTTCGCCAAGCTGCCGCCGCTGGCCGACGCGATGCACGCGACCGGCGTCGCCTACGCCGAGCAGCGCGACGAGCTGTGCAAGTACGTCAAGGGCGGCGAGTGGAAGACCGACGCGGGGGCGAAGGCGAAGACCTTCCACACCGCGCTGGGCGCGGCGCGCGACGCCTGGAACGCGGCGGCGGGCGGCCTCGGCGCCGAGCTCGATCGGATCGAGGACGCGCAGTCCAACGCCGAGCTCGCGAAGCACGACGACAAGAGCTACGGCTACTGGTTCCGGGTGACGACGATGCGCGCCAACGAGTTCCTGCGGCTGGCGCGGCGCG
>JAYTAJ010000060.1:0-11681 GCA_043737575.1 Myxococcales bacterium
GATCCGGAGAGGCTATTCTCGCGCGTCAATGAAGCTGGGGACGTTGCTCCTGCGCAACGCGGCGATCTCGCTGTCGCAGCTCGAGTCGGGCCTGCGCACGCAGGTGCTGTACGGGGGTCGGCTGGGCACCAACCTCGTCGAGCTCGGCTTCCTCGACATCGACGCGCTCGGCGATCAGCTCGGCGAGCTGTACCAGATGCCGGTCGCGAGCCGCGCGCTGCTCGACGCCGCGCGGCCCGAGGTCGTCAACCTGATCACTGCGCGCACCGCCGAGAGCCTCGGCGCGATCCCCCTCGGCTACCTGCCGCCGTTCGTCGACTCGCTCGCGGTCGCGATGATCGATCCGCGCGACGATCTGGCGATCGATCAGCTCGCCGATCACACCGGCCGATCGATCGCGCCGTACATCGTGTCGGAGCTGCGCGCGCTGTACTACCTCGAGAAGCACTACGCGCTGCCGCGCCAGGCCCGCTTCGTGCGGCCGGGGACGCGCCGCGTCGGCAGCAGCGGCGGCGATCGTCGTCGGGCCCAGCCGCCCGGCGGGCTGGTGACGCCGCCGCCAGTGCGCCTCGAGCCGCGCCGCCGCGCCCAGCCGTCGGACTCGATGCCGATCCCGGCGCCCGTGCCGCCCAAGCTCGGCTTCTCCGAGGCGTGCGATCGCATCGACGTCGCCCGCCACCGCGACGAGATCGGCGCGACCATCCTCGAGTTCGCCGACGGCCGCTTCCCCGCGCTGGTGCTGTTCCTGGTCCGCGACGGCAACGCCCTTGGCTGGCGCTCGTACAGCGAGCGGCCGCTGGCCCGCCCGATCAACGAGCTGTCGCTGCCGATCGGCGGGTCGTCGTCGCTGCAGTGCGCGAGCGACGACCTGCGGCTGTTCCGCGGCAAGCCGCCCGCCGCGGCGCACCCGACCGAGACCGCGCTGTGGAGCTTCCTCGGGCTGGCGCCGGTCGCCGAGGTCGCGGTCGCGCCGGTCGCGGTCCGCCAGCGCCCCGTCAATCTAGTCTACGCCCATCCCCGCGGCGAGCGCTTCGAGGGCGCGGTGATCGACGAGCTCAACGAGCTCGCGGTGCGCGCATCGGAGGCGTACGTGCGGCTGATCCGTCAGGCCAAGGGCTGACGCCGATCACGGCGCCGTCCACACGAACCGATCGATCGCGCGCACCCCGCCGCGGACCGGCTGGTCCTCGTCGATCGTGTCGACGTAGACAAAGCCGGTCTTCTCGAGCACGCGCACCGACGCGGCGTTGCCCGCGTAGGTGTCGGCCTCGACGGTGCGGACCCCGAGCGTGGCGACGAACCGCAGCACCTCGAGCGCGGCCTCGGTCGCGAAGCCCTGCCCCCAGTGGGCGCGGCCGATCCAGTAGCCGAGGCCGGCGAGCTCACCCTCGACGCGACAGCCGATCGAGCCGATCATCGTGCCGTCGACCTCGATCGCGAACGGATAGCCGTCGTCGCCCGACCGCATCGTGATCCATGCGCGCGCGCCGTCGACGGTGCAGGGATCAGGCACGTGCGACGTCATCTGGATCGCGTCGTGATCATCGCCGAGCAGCCCCGCCATCGCGGGCGCGTCGTCGGTGGTGAGGCGGCGCAGGTGCAGGCGCGCGGTGGTGAGCGTGGGGACGGCGGGCATGGCGCGAGGATACGCTGCTACCATCGCGCCGCGCATGGACGAGCCACCCGACGACGCCAGCCTCGGCGCGGCGCTGCACGAGCTCGGCCGCCACGACGAGGCGATCGTCGCGCACCGCCGAGCCATCGCCATGCACCGCCGCGCCCTCGCCGCGCTGCAGTTCAACCTCGGCGCATCACTCGCGGCGAGCGGCCGCTTCGCCGAGGCCGCCGACGAGTTTCGCGCGGCCCTCGCCGACGCGCCCGACCTGGCGCGCGCCGAGCAAGGCCTCGGCTTCGCGCTCGCTGGCCTCGGCCGCCTCGACCTCGCGATCGCCGCGTACCAGCGCGCGATCGCCCTCGATCCGGAGCTGCACGAGCTCCACGCGCCGCTCGCGGTCTTGCAGCTCCAGGTCGGCGCCCTCGACGACGGGCTCGCCACCGCCGAACGCGCCTGCGCCGCGCGCGGCGATGACGCCGGCGGTCACGGCCTCCGCGGCGCCGCGCTGGCTCGCCTCGGCCGCCACGTCGAGGCGGCGGCTGCCTACGGCCGGGCCCGCGCCCTCGCGCCCGATCGCGTGGAGGTCCACTTCAACTGCGCGCTCGGCGCCGAGGCGCTCGGCGATCTCGACGGCGCGATCGCGGCGTACCGCGACGCCCTCGACTGCGAGCCCGACCACCGCATGGCGCTCATCAACCTGTCGCGGCTCCTGGTCGATCGCGGCCGCACCGCCGATCTGCTGCCGATCTACGAGCGCCTGCTCGCGATCGATCCCACCAGCACGATGATGCCGCACCTCCTCGCGGCGCTGCGCGGCGAGCTGCCCGCCGCGGCGCCGCGCGCCTACGTCGTCGATCTGTTCGACGGCATCGCCGCGCACTTCGATCAGCTGCTGGTCGGCCGCCTCGGCTATCGCGTGCCCGAGCGGATGCGCGCCGCGATCGAACGGGTCGCGCCCGGCCGTCGGTTCGCCGCGGTGCTCGATCTCGGCTGCGGCACCGGGCTCGCCGGCGTCCAGCTCCGGCCGCTGGTCGCGCAGCTCCACGGCGTCGATCTGGCGCCGCGGATGATCGAGCAGGCCCGCGCCAAGGGCGTCTACGATCAGCTCGACGTCGCTGACGTCCTCGACTTCCTCGACGGCGGCGCCGCGCGGTACGAGCTGATCGTCGCGGCCGACGTGCTGATCTACCTCGGCGAGCTGGCGCCGCTGTTCGCCGCGGCGCGGCGTCGCCTCGCTCCGGGCGGGCTGCTCATGTGGTCGGTCGAGCGCGGCGACGACGCCGACGTCGCGCTGCGCACCACCGGCCGCTACGCCCACGGTCGCGCCTACCTCGAGCGCCTCGCCGCCGCCCACGATCTCGCGATCCGCGCCTTCGAGCCGATCGACGTGCGCCACGAGGCCAGCGGCGTCATCCCGGGCTGGCTGTTCGTGCTGCAGGCGTGATCGGCGCGGTGCGCAGGCCGAGGCCGAGGGTCGCGACCACGACGCCCGCGATCACCAGCACCGCGAACACCCGATCGAAGCCGCGCGGGCTCGGATCGTCGGTGACGAGCGCGATCGTGATCGCGACGCCGAGCACCGAGCCGATCTGGCGGATCGCCTGGTTCACACCGCTGCCGACGCCGAACCGCGCGGGCGGCAGGCCGTGCATCGCCGCGCCGCTGAGGCTCGGGAAGGTGAGGCCGATGCCGACGCCGGTCAGGATCGCTGCCGGGATCCACGACGCCAGGGTCGGCGTCGTCGGCAGCTGCATCATCATCCAGCCGCCGAGCGCGTAGGCCAGGCCGCCACCGACGACGAGCGCGCGGTGGCCGCGCTTGGCCGCGAACCGCCCCGACCAGATCGCGACCGGCAGCACGGTGATCGGCCCCGGCGTGATCGTCAGTCCCGCCACCAGCGTCGAGTACTTCCAGATCTCGGTGAGGAACAGCACGAAGCCGAGGAACATCGTCGTGAACGACAGCGAGAAGATCAGGATCGCGAGGTTGGCCAGCTGGTAGTTGCGATCGCGGAACAAGGACAGATCGACGATCGGGTAGGCGACGCGCGACGACTCGACGATGAACCCGACCAGCAGCGCCACGCCGAGCGCGATCGCGCCGATCGTCGTTCCGTCGGTCCAGCCCCAGGTCGGCCCCTCGACGATGCCGAGCGCCAGCGCCGCGACGCCGCCGACCAGCAGCAGCGCGCCGAGCACGTCGGGGCGTCCCGCCGCGCCCTCGTCGCGCGACTCGGCGAGCACGCGGCGGCCGCGCCACAGCGCCAGCGCGCCGATCGGCAGGTTGACGTAGAACGCCCAGCGCCACCCCGCGTGCTGCACGATCAGCGCGCCGAGCGACGGACCGACCGCGGCGGACAGCGCGCCGACCGCGCCCCACAGGCTCACCGCGATCGCGCGCTGCTCGCGCGGGAACGCGGTCAGCACCAGCGCCAGCGAGCTCGGGATCAACAGCGCGGCGCCGACCGCCTGCAGCACCCGCGCGGCGATCAGCGTCATCACCGTCGGGGCCGCGCCGCACAGCGCCGAGCCGACGACGAAGATCACCAGGCCGATCTGGAACGTCTGGCGGCGGCCGATGCGATCGGCGAGCTGACCGGCCGGCACCAGCAGCGCACCGAACACGATCGTGTATGCGTTCAGGATCCACGACAGGTCGGCGGCGGCGACCCGCGGCCAGCCCGCCGCGATGCTCGGGAACGCGACGAACAAGATCGTCGTGTCGAGATAGACGGTGAAGATCGCGAGGCTGGTGATCGCGTGCACCGCCCACGGCGTCGGCGTCCGCGCCGCGTCGGTCATCGCGCACCTCGGCGCGGCTCGGGCAGCGCCGCGGCGATGAAGTCGCGCGCCGCCTCGAGCAGCTGGTCGGACAGGGCCGACGTCGCCGAGCGCCGCAAGGTCGCCGCGAACAACGTCTCTTTACCGTGATGGGTCAAGCCTACCCTCGACCCGCTAGAACCGACCGCCGTAGGTCAGGGTCGTCACCGTCGCGCCGGTGTCGGGATCGATCCCGGCGACGACCGAGGTGTGGTCGAGCGCGACGCGGTAGGTCTTGGCCCGCCGCGCCGCGGCCACGTCGAAGCCGAGCGTGCACGCCGCCTCGAGCGCGAGCGTCAGGCCCGCACCCTTCCAGCCCGGCCGATCGGTGCGCCATCCGACCGCCGCGGCGGTGAGGCCGCCCGCGATCAGCACGACCTCGGCGATCTCGAGGGCGGTGAGCTGCTTCGACACGCCCTGCATGCGGACCCGCTCGGCGGCGACGAACGCCGCGGGGTCGTCCTCGATCTGCGTCGTGAACGTCTCGACCCGCCGCGCCGACGCGACGTTCACGAAGATGCCGGCCGCGAGGTGGATCACGCCGACGCCGAGCAGCGGATACGACGCGCCGCGCGCGGTCGGCGTGCCGGTCCGATACAGCCACCCGCCCGCGATCATCCCGGCGACGCCGAGGCCCATCAGCACGTAGCCGCCGCGCTGCTCACCGTCGAAGTAGTCCGCCATCGCCGCCTGGGTCCGCGCCCGATCAGGCGGATCGGCGTGGGCCAGCGCGGGCGACGCGAGCACGGTGACGAGGACCAGGAGCAAGCACGCGCGCATGGCGCGAATCTATCCCGGCTGCGGCTATGCTGGCGCGTGCGCAACCCGTACTGGCTGATCGTCGTCGGGCTCGCGAGCTGTGCGCGGCCCGGCCCCGCCGCCCTGCGCTGCACGCTCGAGGTCTGGGTGCCGCCCTGGCGGCGCGGGTTCGACGCGGCGGCGGCGCCCGACACCACCACGCCGCACACGGTCACGATCACCAGCCCGCGGCCGTTCCCGGTCTTCGTCGACGACGTCGGCCGCGGCGCGGTCGGCACGACGCCGTGGACCGCCACGCTGCACGGCGATCACGTCGTGATCGTCCGCGCCCGCGGCTACCAGTCGGCGATCCATCCGATCGACGCGACGACGCCTGCGCAGATCGCGTTCCACGACGTCCTCGCGTTCGACGGCGACGGCGCACCGCCGCAGCTGGTGGTGACGACCGCGGTGCCGATCGACGTGGCGATCGCGGGCCACGGGTTCGCGGTCACGCCTGCGGCGTCGCAGCGAGTCTTCACCGAGCCCGGACCGACGACCGCCGTGATCACCGCCGCCGACGGTCGCCGCTGCGAGCGCAGCTTCGACGGCGCGACGTTCGCGACGCTCGACGTGCGTTGAGGTTTCGAGCGCAGCGAGGAACCGGTTTGTGACGAATGCTCTCAGCTACGCCGCGACGTAGGCGAGGAGGGTCTCGATCGCGTCGGTCGGCAGGCCGGCGGCCTGGCCGAGCGCGACGTACTGCGCGATGCCGTGGCGGGTCTGATCGCCGACCTTGGTGAAGTGCACGCGGAAGAACGTCTCGAGATCGAGCGGCACGACGCGCCGCTGCGCGATCAGCACCAGGCGGATCACGGTCGGGCGCGCCGCGAGCCGGATGCCGAGCGGCGGCTTGCGTCCGAGCTGGCGGCCGACGATCGCGAACATCTGGCGGGCGCCGCGGGTCGCGGTGGCGAGCCGATCGCCCTGGCGCAACGTCGCGAACGACCAGCCGGCGCCCTCGAGCGCCGAGATGTACGCGTAGAGCATCGCGCTCGGGAACGGCGCGGTCGACGTCAGATCGCGCACCCGTTTGGCCGGCAGCTTGCCGCGGCGGAGCGCCTCGACGACCGCGCCGACCCGGGCGTCGCTGCCGCAGAACGGGCTCGGCGACATCGGCGGAAACCAGTACGCCATGCCCGGCTCGGTGAAGCGGGTCTCGCCCGGCATCGGCGCGTGGTAGCTGACGAAGCCGATCGTGCCGTCGACGATGCGGTCGGCGGCGACGTGGTCGAGCACGAACGCGCGATCGCCGAGGTTCGGCGCCAGGCACACGACCGTCGCGGCCTTGGTCGCCGCGGCGAGCTCGCCCAGCCAGGTCCCGGCCCGCAGGGCCGTCGACGACACCGTCAGGAACACCAGCTCCCACGTCGCCGCCGCGACCTCGGCCGGGGTCGTCATCACGCCGAAGCCGTCGAACTGCTCGCGCGGGTGCCGCTTGACGTTCAGCGGGTACATCGGGAAGCCGGCGCGGGCCTCGGCCGCGTACTTGTCCTTCACGTAGAACGTGACGTCGGCGCCGCCGAGCGCGAGGTGACGCCCGAAGACCTGACCGACCGCACCGGCACCGACGATCAAGACCCGCATGTCAGCTCTCCGGCAACGGGATGACGTCGGGCTCGCCGGGCACCTGCGGGAAGCTGCGCCTCGATGATCAGCTCGACCTCGTCGGACATCGCGACACTGTAGCGGCAACCGCGCGCGGAGTGGTACGCCAGCGGGACGCGTGGCGACCGAGGCCGAACAGCGAGGGTTCATCCGCGGGCTCGGCCCGTGGGGCGCGGCGTCGCTGGTGGTCGGCACGATCATCGGCACCGGGGTGTTCCTCAAGACCGCGGTGATGGCGCAGCTCGGCGGCTCGGCGGGCTGGGTGCTGGCGGCGTGGGCGGTGGCGGGCGCGCTGTCGTTCGCGGGCGCGCTGACCTACGCCGAGCTGGGCGCGATGTTCCCGTCGGCGGGCGGCGAGTACGTCTACCTGCGGCGCGGCTACGGCCCGATGATGGGCTACCTCTACGCCTGGAACCGGTTCTGGATCGCGACGCCGGGATCGATCGCCGCGTACGCGGTCGGCACCGCGACGTTCCTTGGCGTGATCGTCCCGATCACCGACTACACGGTGATCCTGCCGTTCGCCGAGCTCGAGCTGGTGAAGCTGGTCGCGATCGGTCTGGTGATCACCTTCACCGCGGTGAACTGCCTCGACGTCCGCTCGGGCGGCAACCTGCAGATCGCGCTGACGGTGGTGAAGGTCGTGATGATCTCCGCCCTGATCGTCGGTGCGCTGATCGCGCCGCGCGGCAGCTGGGGTCACCTCGGCGGCGGCGCTGGCTTCCCGGGCGTGAGCGCGTTCGGCGCGATGGTGCTCGCCGCGCTGTGGGCCTACGACGGCTGGAACAACCTGCCGATGGCGGCGGGCGAGGTCCGCGATCCGCAGCGCAACCTGCCGCGCGCGATCGTCGGCGGCGCGCTGGTCGTGTTCGTGATCTACGCGCTGGTGAACCTCGGCTACTTCCACGCGCTGCCGTTCGCCGACGTCGCCAGCTCGGCGTCGGACGCGCACCCCGATCAGCCCGCGGTCGCGGCCAAGGTCGCGTCGCAGTTCCTCGGCGGCACCGCGCAGGTGCTGCTCGCCGCGGCGATGGCGCTGTCGGCGTTGTCGGCGATGCACGGCTCGATGTTGACCGGCGCGCGGGTGCCGTACGCGGTCGCGAAGGACGGCCTCGCGCCGTCGCGCCTCGCCAAGCTGTCGGCGGTGAGCCGGGTCCCGACCACGTCGGTGGTGGTCCAGGGCAGCCTCGCGTGCGTGTTCGCGCTCGGCGGCAGCTTCGATCAGCTGACCGACGCGGTGGTGTTCGCGTCGTGGCTGTTCTACGCGCTCAACGCCGGCTCGGTGCTGCTGTTGCGCCTGCGCGAGCCAGCGCGGGTCCGGCCGTTCCGGGTGCCCGGCTTCCCGATCGTGCCGATCGTGTTCGTCGTGCTCGCGACGCTGCTGCTGGTGAATACTGTATACAGTGCACCGCGGCCGAGCCTGCTCGGACTCGGCACGACCGCGGTCGGCGCGATCGTGTACCTCTTGTTCCTGCGCGGCCGCGCCCGCCCGCTGGAGTGACCGACTGACTACTTGCAGCCGACCGCGTAGGCCCGCTCCTCGGTGACGAAGCTGCGCTCGGTGGTCGACGCGACCTTGTCACCCTTGAACGTGTACTTGCGGATCAGGTGGCCGCCGTCGGGCGGATAGAACCACTGGTAGACCGCCTTCGCGGTCTTGAGCTGCTTGTGGCTCGTCGCCGCCTTGCAACCCTTCACGTACCAGCCGTCGACGTCGGCGCCGGCCTCGGCGAACAGCGCGAGCCGCTCGCCCTTCACGCCCGCGTCGCGCCAGGGCTTGGTGCGCAGCTCGAGGTCGGCCTGCTTGGCTTGCTCGATGAGGCCGGGGTACGCGGCGCCCCAGTCGATCAGCGCCTGGCAGATCTCGGTGCGCGCGGCGCCGAGGCTGAGCTGCTGGTCGTGGAGCGCGATCGGATCGCTCGGCTTGGCGCCCGCGGCGTACGCGGCGTCGATGGCGACCAGGCACGCCTTGCCCTGGGTGTCGTACTTCACCGCGTGCGAGGCGGCGCCGGTCTTGAGGTACGGATCGTCGGGCGTGCCGATCAGGTTGCGGGTCTCGGCGAGGATCTTCGTCACCTCGCCGAGGCGGTTCACGTTGTCGAGTGCGGCGCACACGGTGCGGGCGATGGCCCAAGTGATCTCGTACGACGGCGGCGAGCCGCGCTCGGTCCGCACCGCGCCCGGCAGGTACTTGTAGGCGTAGCTGTCCATCTTGGCGTCGGCGGCGATGCCGGTCTGCTCGACCGCCGCGAGGTCGGCCTTGCACTGCGCGACGTCGCCGCGCTGCTCGAGGTGCGGCTTCTCGTGGAAGTACCAGATGACCTCGGCGTGGACCGCGACCTTCTTGCCGAGCTCGTAGTTGTCGGCGGCGGCGGGGCCCGCGATCGAGAGGAGCGCGGCGATCGTCGTGATGTGCTGCTTCATGCCGCCGACGATTGCAGCGACCGTGCCGCGTCCAGGTCCGCGCGATCGCGATCCCGCGCGGTCGTTGGCTAGGCAGTCCGGCTGATCACTTCACGCCCGCCCGCGCCCGCAGCCAGTCGGAGATGCGGTCGAGGGCGTCGGGATCGAAGGTCGTCTCGATCAGCGAGTACTCCTCCATCAGCCCGCGCTTGGCCGGCTGGAACAGGTGGTTGAGGCCGGGCAGCGCCGCGGTGGTGACGTCGCGGTTGCCGCCGCGCTCGAGGGCCGCGCGGATCGCGGCGAGGTTAGCCTCGGCCGGCACCTGGAGATCGAGGACGCCGCCGAGCGCGAGCACCGGGCAGCCCAGCCTGGCGAGGATCGGCGCCGGATCGGTCATGGTGAACGCGCGCGACGCTGGCGACGTGAGCGTGGCGATGCTGGTCTCGATCATCGCGTCGCGCGCCGCGCCGATCAGCTGCGCGCGCTCGGCCGGCGGCGCCATCTTCGCCAGCTCGTCGATGTGGGCGGCGACCGCTACGCGCAGGACCGCGGGATCGGCGGTGGCGATCTGGGCGTCGAGCAGGCGGCGCTGCGACGCGACCCGCGACGCGACCACGTCGGGCGCGACGCCCTGCACCTGCATGATCAGCTCGATCTGCCGCAGCGAGATCTCGGCGCCGTCGACGCCCGGCGCGGCGAGCAGCACGACGAACGCGATCGGCGGCGTGACGCCCGCGCGGGTCGCGGCCATCGGCGCGATCACGCCGCCCTCGCTGTGGCCGATCAGGCCGAGCCGCGCCGGATCGATCTCGGGCTGACGCGCCAGCCAGGCGATGCCGGCCAGGGCGTCGTCGGTCTTGCCCTCGAGATCGGTCGCCCCGGTGTCACCGCCCGAACCGCCGACGCCGCGATCGTCGACGCGCAGCACCGCGATGCCGCGCCGGGTCAGGTGATCGGCGAGCACGAAGAACGGGCGGTGGCCCATCAGCGACTCGTCGCGATCTTGCGCGCCCGTGCCCGTGATCAGCACGACCGCGGGGTGCGGTCCGGCGCCGCGCGGCACGGTCAGCGTGCCCGCGAGCGCGGTGCCGTCCTGGCTCTGGTACGCCGCGTCGCGGGCGTCGTAGGGGAACGGCGGCTTCGGCAGCTGCGGTCGCACCGGGCCGTCGGCGACGACCTCGTCCTCGGCGATGCGCCGCATCCGCACCGGGAACGTGGCGCCGTTCTGCGCGAGCGTGCCGCGCGCGGTCTGGCTGTCGTCGCTGCGCTCGACGGTGAAGCGGGCGTAGCCAGCGGGCGCCGCGCCTGCGGGCTCGAGCGTGAACGTCATCGTGGTCGCGGTGGCGCCGACGTCGGTGAGCGCGGTCGCGGCGAGGCGCTGGGCCGGGATCGCCATCGTCCCGCGCGGCGGCGTGCTCGGCGTCCACCGCAGCTCGAACTCCAGAGGCGGCTCGTTCGGGATCACGATCGCACCGCCCCAGCGCTCGGCGGTCGGCGCTGGCGTCGCCTTGCGGCGGTCCCCGCACGCGCCGAGGGCGATCACCGTGACGCAGCACACCAGCATTCGCATCGCGCGATCCTACTCGAGCCGCGGTGCTAGGGTCGCGCTCCCATGCGCCGTCTCCTCGTCTCGATCGTGCTCGTCGCCGCGTGCGGCGAGGTCAAGCCCACCATCATCGATGCCTCGCCGGCGCTCGACGCGCTCGACGCCGTCGCGATCGACGCGCTCGACGTCGACGCCGCGCCCGGCATGGCGACCGTGACCGTGGTCCGCGGCGGCAACGCGACCGGCGTCGTGATGTCGACCCCGGCCGGCATCGACTGCGGCACCACCTGCGCCGGCAGCTTTCCGGTCGGCACCGTCGTCACGCTGACCGCGACCCCGGGCAGCGGCGCGGTGTTCGTCGGCTGGGGCGGCGCGTGCTCCGGCACGCTGACGTCGTGCTCGATCACGCTCAGCGCCAGCGTCGCGGTCAACGCCGACTTCGGCGTCGCGCAGTATCCGGTGACCGCGGTGGTGTCGGGCAACGGCACCGGCACCGTCACGTCGACCCCGGCCGGCATCATCTGTCCGGGCGCGTGCACGACGATGGTCGCCCACGGCAGCGTCGTCATGCTCGCCGCCGCGCCCGCGGGTGGCTCGACGTTCCTCGGCTGGTCGGGCGCGTCGTGTACCGGCACCGGGACCTGCGTGCTGACGGTGACCGCGCCGGTCACGCTCAACGCGTCCTTCGCGCTCAACAACTCGCTGGTGGTGACCCGCGCGGGCAACGGCAGCGGCACGGTCACGTCGGTGCCGAGCGGCATCAACTGCGGCGCCGACTGCTCCGAGGCCTACGCGCCGGGCGTGCCGGTGTCGCTCACCGCGACCGCGGCGACGGGCTCGACGTTCACCGGCTGGGCGGGCTCGTGCTCGGGCGCGGGCGCGTGCACGGTGA
>JAYTAJ010000061.1:0-5077 GCA_043737575.1 Myxococcales bacterium
GGCCCGAGCTTGTCGTCGGAGCCGACCGTGGTGATCACGCGGGCGCCGTGCAGCTTGGCGATCTGGATCGCCGCGACGCCGACGCCCGAGCCGCCGCCCTGCACCAGCACGGTGTCGCCGGGCGCGACCTGGGCCTTGCGCACCACCATCTGCCACGCGGTGAGGAACGACAAGATCGCCGCCGCGGCCTCGGCCTCGGCCGCCGGCAGCTCGCCCGGGACGTCGAGATGGTTGAGCGCGACCGCGGCGATCCGCACCCGCGCCTCGCCGGGCCCGGGCTCGGGCAGCGCCAGCGCTTCGGCGCGCAGCACCTCGGGGCCACCGTGGTCGCGCAGCACGACCGCGCGCATCGTCGACATGCGCCGACGATACACGACCGCGGTCAGGGCGTGGTCTGGTGCCGCGACGCCATCACAGCGACCGTCACGCGCGCGCTAGAGTCGGTGCGTGCGCATCGTCCCCGTGCCGTGCTTGCAGGACAACTACGCGTACCTGGTGATCGACGAGGCGTCGGGGACCGCGGCGATCGTCGACCCGGGCGAGGCGGCGCCGATCGTCGCCGCGGTGGCGGCGGCGAAGGTGCGGCTGGTCGCGGTGTGGGCGACGCATCATCACCTCGATCACGTCGGCGGCGTGGCGGCGCTGGTCGCCGCCGATCCGACGCTCGCGGTGATCGGGCACGCGAGCGATCGGCCGCGCATCGCCCAGCTCACGCGGGCGGTCGAGGACGGCGACCTGGTCACGCTCGGCACGCTGACCGCGCGCATCGTCCACAACCCCGGCCACACCCGCGGCGCGATCAGCTACTGGCTCGAGGCCGAGGCCGCGGTGTTAACCGGCGACACGCTGTTCGGCGCCGGCTGCGGTCGCATGTTCGAGGGCACGCCGGCCGCGATGCAGGCGTCGCTGGCGCGGCTCGCGGCGCTGCCCGAGCCGACGCGCGTCTACTTCGGCCACGAGTACACCGCCGCCAACCTGCGCTTCGCCGCGGCGGTCGAGCCGACCTCGCCCGCGATCCACGCCCGCGCCGCCGCGGTCACCGCGCAGCGCGATCACGGCGAGCCGACCACGCCGTCGACCATCGCCGCCGAGCGCGCGACCAATCCGTTCCTGCGCGTCACCGACGACGCCGTGATCGCCGCCGCGATCGCGCGCGAGCCATCGCTCGATCGCCGCGACGTCGCCGCGATCTTCGGCGCGCTCCGTCGGTGGAAGGATGGGTACCGCTGAGCCCCGAGCGCCAGCGAGGTTGCGGCCGGCCCGACCAATCGACTGCGACGCGACTCGCTACCCGTGTGCATGTCGGGGCGCAGCACCGTGCGGTATATCCTGACCGCTCATGCGCACGGTCCCCGTCACCGTCGGCAAGTACCAGGTGCTCGAGCGCCTGGCGATCGGTGGCATGGCCGAGCTGTTCAAGGCCAAGGCGGCGGGTGATCACGGCTTCGAGAAGCTGGTGGTGCTGAAGAAGATCCTGCCGCACCTCGCGGCCGATCCCAGCTTCATCCAGATGTTCATCGACGAGGCGCGCCTCACCGCGCAGCTCGATCATCCCAACATCGTCCACGTCTTCGAGCTCGGCACCGACGCCGACACGCCGTACATCGCGATGCAGTACGTCGACGGCGTCGACGTGCTGGCGCTGTTGCGCGAGTGCGCGCGCACCCAGATCCGCCTGCCGGCCCAGCTCGCCGCGCTGATCGCGCGCGAGGTCCTCGACGCCCTCGACTACGCCCACCACGCGCTCGGCTCCGACGGCCGACCGCTCGGCCTGGTGCATCGCGACGTGTCGCCCGGCAACGTGCTGGTGTCGCGGCGCGGCGACGTCAAGCTCACCGACTTCGGCATCGCGCGCGCCGCCGAGCAGACCCACAAGACCGAGGCCGGCATGCTCAAGGGCAAGTACGGCTACATGTCGCCCGAGCAGGTGTCGGGCTCCGAGCTCGACGGCCGCAGCGACGTGTTCTCGCTCGGCATCGTCCTCGCCGAGATGGCGATGGCGCGCCGCCTGTTCTCGGCGCCGAGCGATCTCGACGTGCTGCTGATGGTGCGCGACGCCAACCTCGAGCGGCTCGAGAAGTACGCGGCCGAGGTCCCGACCGAGCTGCGCATCATCACCGAGAAGGCGCTGATGCGACGGCCCGAGGAGCGCTTCGCCACCGCGGGCGAGATGCGCGACGCCCTGACCGGCTGGCTCCACCGCAACGGCCGGCCCGACGCCCGCGACCTCGCGGCGTTCGTCGCCCGGGTCCAGACCGCGCCGTCGATGGACGACAGCGCGATCGTCCGCACCGTCCACGACGAGATCGCGACCTTGTCGGGGCCGTCGACCAAGATGAGCCAGGCCCGGGCGATGCGCGATCAGAAGGTCGCGCGCGCCGAGTTCATCGCCGGCGTGTCGCGCGGCACGCCCGACGAGGTCGTCGAGGACGAGCCGTCCCACGACATCGTCGTCGAGCAAGAGCCGCCGCCGATCGAGCGCGGCCCGCGGCCGGCGCCGACCGAGACCGGCGATCTCCGGCAGGTGTCGCCGATCCGCTTGCTCCATCGCTTCGCGGTCGAGGGCGCCACCGGGCTCCTCGTGCTCGAGGGCCGCGCCGGGATCCTCAAGGAGGCGTACCTCGGCGACGGTCACCCGCAGTTCGTGTCGTCGAACGTCGCCAGCGAGCGCTTCGGCGAGTACCTGGTGGCCCAGGGCGCGCTGACGCCGCAGGCCTTGGCGCGCGCGGTCGCGGTGATGCCGCACTTCGGCGGCCGCCTCGCCGACACCCTGGTCGGGCTCGGCCTCATCCGCGCGCTCGATGCCTATCGCCTGTTGTCGCAGCAGGTGAGCGCGAAGCTGATCGACGTCTGCACCTGGCCGAAGGGTCGCTACCGCTGGTTCGCGGGCCGCGCCAACCCGTTCCAGGTGAAGCCCCTGCACCTCGACGCGATGCGCATCGTCGGCCAGGGCGCCGCCGCGCTCGACGTCGCGTTCATCGACGACTGGGCCAACCAGCGCAGCACCGCGCGCCTCGAACGCCGAGGCGGCGGCGAGCGCCTGGGCGAGCTCGGCCTCGGCGAGGCGGTGGCCCGCGTCCACGCCCTGTGCGACGGCCGCTCGACGCTCGGCGAGGTGCTCGGTCGAGTCCGCTCGGCCGACGCCCGCACCAACTTCCTCCGCATCCTGTACCTGCTGGTCGAGACCGAGCACATCGCCGCGCTGTAGCCGTCCGGAAACCGGACATCCTGTTCGATCCCCACCGCGCGCGCGTGATCGTCGCCACGCGATCGCCGTCGATCGCGCTGGCGCGGCCGATGCAGCGACGACCGCCATGGACGTCAACGGCTACTGGAATCGGGTGTCGATCGGCGACAGCGACGCGCTCACGGTGTCGCCGTTCCGGACCTGGGGCGGCAAGGCCGAGTGGCAGCGCCGGCGCTTGCAAGCGTGGACGCTGCGGATGATCGCGCGGCGCGCGCCACCGCGGCCGCTGCGCGCGGTCGATCTCGGCTGCGGCTACGGCGACTTCGCGGCGCGGCTGGCGCCGCTCTGCGCCGATCTCACCGCGGTCGACTTCGCGCCCGGCTTCGTCGAGCAGGCCCGAGCCCGGCTGGTCGCGACCGCGCACCCGTCGGCGCGCGCCGAGCAAGGCGATCTGCGCGACTACGATCGCTACGCCGACGTCGATCTGATCCACCTCGGCGCGGTGTGCATGTACCTCGAGGACGACGAGCTGGCCCGGGTCTACGATCGCGCCCGCGAGCGCCTGCGCGGCGACGGCGTCATCGTCCAGCGCGAGTGGACCGTGGTCAGCCTCGGCCGCGAGTACCTGCGCGATCGCGGCGAGTACAAGAGCTGGCAGCGACGAGCGCGGCGCTACCACGCGCTGGCGCGCCACGCCGGCTTCGAGCTGGTCGAGCAGCGCCACGGCCCGACGATCTACCTCGAGGAGCTGGCCCGCCGCGCGCCGTCGTGGCTCGGCCGCACGCTGTCGTGGCCCGGTCGCGCCCTCGGCCGGCTCGCCCTCGGCTTCATGACCCACACCTCGACGACGATGGTGTTCGTGAAGAGATAGCCGCTATTGCAAGGACCGCTTCGGCACGTACAGCTTCACCTCGACGCGGCGGTTGGCGAGCCGACCGCGCGGCTTGTCGTTGTCGGACACCGGCAGGTCGGCGCCCAGGGTCTCGACGATGAAGCGGCCACGCACCAGGCCGCGCGTCACCAGCGCGTCGCGGACCGCGCGGGCCCGGGCTCGGCCCAGCTCGACGGCGAGCTCGACCGGATCGGGCGCGGGCGGCGGCTCGGGCGCGGGCTCGCCCTCGGCGGGCGGCGGCGACGGCGCGACGGGCGCGGCCGCGGCCACCGCCTCGCGAGCGTCGGTGTGGCCGATCAAGATCACGCGCACCGACGGGTACTGCTTCAGCACCGCGGCGAGGCGATCGAGCCCGGCCTTGGCGCTGGCGCGGACCTCGGTCTCGCCCTCGCCATACAGCAGGCCCTCGACCGTGCCGATCACGCCGTCGACGTCGGCCGGCACCCGATCGGGGCAGCCGTCGTCGTCCTCGAAGCCGTTGTAGGCCTCGGCGACCGCGCCGCACTTGTCGACGATGTCGAGCACCTGATCGAGATCGTTGTCGATGTCGGGGCAGCCGTCCTTGTCCTCGAAGCCGTCGTGATCCTCGGCGCGCTCGGGGCAGCCATCGCCGCTGTCGGCGTAGCCGTCGCCGTCACTGTCGATCGCGCCGACCTCGAGCACCGGACGCGCATCGACGATCGTCCGGGCCTTCTGCAGCGGGAACGACACCCCGAGCAGCACCTCGCCCTCGAAGCTGACCGGCAGCTCGGCGTCGGTCCGCGCCGGCATCACGCCGATCCGGACGTCGAGGCGCAGCGCCAGGCCGCGACCCGGGTTCCACACCGCGCCCGCGGCGCCGATGCCCTCGACGGTGACGCCGCTGTTGTAGATGCCGCGCTTGCTCGACAGCGCGGTCGGCATGCCGACGCCGAGGCCGATGAACGGCCGCAGCCGCGAGCCGGGGAACGGCACGACGCGCGCGAGCACGCGCGGCTCGAGCCAGAACACGCTGACGT
>JAYTAJ010000062.1:0-5073 GCA_043737575.1 Myxococcales bacterium
TGGCCCGCACGTAGACCCGCACACCGATCGTCAACTGCAGGTCGGCGGCGACGAGCGGCGTCGGATCGACGAGCAACTGCTCCTGCATCGTCGTCGACATCGGGGTCCGGCCCCGGCCGACGTACACGCCCGTGTCGCCATGGATGGCGCCGCCTTCGGGCACGACCTGCACGTCGATCTGCAGGTAGCTGCGATTCGAGCTGTCGATGATGTCCAGCAGCGCGGTGAGCGCGGCACTCGCGCCGCGGTCGCGGATCATCGTGAGGATCTGCTGGATCGACGCGTCCTGGGCGGCGCTGGTCTCGTCGGGCAAGCGGAACGGCAGGATGCCCTTCTCGTCGGCCGCGACCGGCGCGGCGGCGGCCGCCGCGGCCGAGGACGACATCGACGCCGTCGCGCCACCGCTCGCACCCGCACCCGCGGACGCGGTCGAGGCCGTGGCCGACGCGGTGTCGAGGGCGCGCTTGCTGCCGCGCTTGCCGTCGGCGGCCTGCGGCGGCTCCAGCGTCGCGACCAGCCGGTCGACGATCTGCGCGTCGGTGTCGTTGGCGCCGACCGCGAGCGTGCGCTGGTCGTTGGTGGGATCGAGGTACTCGCCGAGACGGGCCGCGTGGGTGGCGGGCGCGATCAGGCGCGCCACCACCGCCTTGCGCAGCGCCTCACGATCGCCCGCGTACGGCGTGGGCTGGCCAGCCTCCTTCGCCGTCGCGGCGGCGGCAGCGGGGCCGCGCGTGATCTTGCGCTGCACGCTCGGCAGCGGCCCGACGTTGCTCAACGTGATCCCGATCGGCGCGCCGCGCGCGGCGGCGGCCCCCGCGTGATCGGCCTCGGCCTCGAGCGCGGCGGCGTCGTGGAGCGTCGCGCCGCGCGCCTGCGCGACGTGGGTGTGACCCTGCTGCACGACGTGCGCGAGCTCGTGGCCGATCAGCTCGCGGCCGGGCACGGTGTCGGGCTCGAAGCGGCCGGGCGCGAAGTGGACCTCGTGGCCCAGCGCGTACGCATCGGCGCCCAGCGCGCTCACGTGCGCGCCCTCGTGGACGCGCACCTGCGAGAAGTCGGCGTCGAAGGCGCGGCTCATCTGCACCGCGAGCGGACCGGGCAACGGCGCGCCGCCGCCCGACACGCCCTGCGTCCGCGTGCGCTTGCCGGGCGATGGGCCGCCGTCGTCGGCGCCGCGATCGTCGTCGTGGCGATCGTCCGCGTGGCGCAGCATCACCACAGCGCCTCGAGCGCGGGCCGATCGGCGAGGCAGCGGCGCGTGCGCTCGGCGAGCGCGAGCGTCTCGGGTCGGTCGCCGTGCAGCACGCGCGACGCGTCGAGCATCACCAGCGCCGCGGCGGGCTCGTCGAGCTCGGCGTACAGGCGCCCGATCTCGAACGCGAGATCGGCGTCCTCGCCGATCGGCAGGTACGCGGCCCAGACCCGCGCGAGCGCGCGGCGCAGATCGGCGCGACTCGCGCGGTCGGCGTGGCGGCACGCGATCCGGATCGCCGACGCGCACGCGAGGAAGATGCGCGGATCGTGACCGGCCAGGCGCAGGTACGCGAGCAGCTCGGCCAGCGTCATCGCGCTCGCGTGCTCGACCAGGACGCGCTTGAGCGCGTGGAGATCGTCGGGGCCTCGCCGCGCCACCGCGCGCTCGAACGCGAGCACGGTCGTCGGATGATCGGCGGCGGCGCCCGAGCCGAGGACGAACGCGCAGACCTCGACGGCGCGGGCGTGATGATCGGCGTGCATCCAGGTGCCGCCGTGGGCCAGCGCCCACGCGCCGATCGCGTGGTAGTTGACGCTCATCGACACGCTGCCGTGCTCGACCACCGTCGGCAGATCGCGATCGAGCGCGTCGGCCAGCGTCACCGCGCCCTTGTCGGCCGACAGCAACAGCAGCGGTCCGCGGGTCAGCGCGCGCAGGCGATCGAGCGCGGTCAGGGCGCCGATCGGGATCGCGAAGCAGCCGCGCTGGCCGCGGTAGTCGGCGAGGATCGCCGCGTGGATCGGATCGGCATAACGCGGCGTGGTGATCGGCGTCGACGTCCAGCCACGCGGCGCCCAGCCGACGTCGGCGCCTGGCGCGCGCGCGAGCTCGTCGTCGGCGACCAGCCACTCACGCAGCGCGCCATCGGTCGCCTCGAACACGTCGTGCGGCAGGCTGTCGAAGACGTAGTTGGCGATCACGACCAGCTCGTCGGCGGGCGCGTCGACGGCGAGGCGATGGCCGCTGACCCGCAGCGCGATCGCGTCGTCGCTGGCCGCGTCGTAGCGCGCGAAGTCGAGCAGCCCGGCGCGCGCCAGCGGCGCCAGCCACGGATGGGCCTGCCACCACGCGACCGTCGCCTCGGCGAGGTCGGTCATCACGTAGATCGGCTGCCAGCCCATCGCTCGCAGCTCGACGGCGGCGCGCAGCGCGCGGATCGCGTGAAACCCCAACCGCCCCGCGCCCGCGCCCAGCTCGATCACGTAGAGCGGCCGCAGCGGACGCGATCGCGCGCCGATCGCGTGAGCCCGATCGGTCGCGAACGCCGTCACCACCTCCACCAGCGATCGCGCCATGTCGGGGTTGCAGGTCACCTGATGCGGCACCGCCCCACTCGCCCACGCCTCGGGTCCCTGCTCCTCGAAGTACGTCCGCTGCCGCGCCCAGACCGGGCACGCCGACAGCGGCACGGCAGCTGGATCGGTTCCGTCGAGGGGGCGCGGCAAGGAGCGTACGACCATGGAAAACCTCAGTATCTTTCCTACATCGAATTCCTTTCCTAGTCAATATTCTCAGTATTGCGGACCACGATTTCAGCGCTGGATGACGCGCTAGCATCGCGCAGCTCATGACGACGACCCCGGGCGAGCGGCAGATCAACCGCGGCGACGTGTGCTGGATTGGCCCCGACGACAGCCGCGGGCCCGCGCCGACGTATTCGCATCCCCACGTCGTGGTGCAGGACGACGTCTTCAATCGTTCGCGCATCACGACGGTGATCGTGTGCGCGCTGACGACGAACCTGCACCGCGCGAGCGAGCCCGGCAACGTGCTGCTCGACGACGGCGAGGGCGGCTTGCCGCAGCCGAGCGTCGTGGTCGTGTCGCAGATCTCGTCGGTCGAGAAGACCCGGCTCGGCCCGCCGATCGGCTCGCTGTCCGCGGCGCGGGTCGACCAGATCGTCGCGGGGCTGCGGTTCCAGCAGATGTCGTTCTTCGCGCGCTAGCCAGCGCCGGTTCGTCAGGGCCGTGACGCAGGTGGTGCCAGAGCGTCACCGGAGGTCGACGCCCGCGCCATCGAGCGGGGCGACGGTCCCGCGATGCAACCTCGCCATGCTGGTCGCGTGCTCCTGCTGTGCTCGATGTTGATCGGCTGCGGCGACGACCCGCCGATCGCGACGGTCCTGGGCTTCGGCGACGAGGCGCCCGGCGCCAACTGTCCGCTCGGTGGCACCCGCATCCAGGCCGGCCGCGACGACGATCGCGATGGCGTCCTCGATCCCGGCGAGGTCGAGAGCACCGCGTACGCGTGCCACGGCCGCGACGGTGCCAACGGGACCGACGGCAAGGACGGCATCGATGGCATCGATGGCATCGACGGCACCGACGGCACCGACGTGCTGATCGATCTGACCCCCGAGGCGCCCGGGCCGCACTGCGCGACCGGCGGCACCCGGGTCGACAGCGGCGTCGACACCGACGACGATGGCGTGCTCGACGCCAGCGAGATCTCGTCGACCGCGTACCTGTGCGACGGCGACGACGGCGATCCGGCGATCGCCGGGTTCCGGCTGCTCGCCAAGCACACCGGCCCCGGCGGCCCGATCGCCGAGATCGTCGCGGCGTCGCCCGACGGCACCGTGCTGGCGTACACCAGCAGCGTCGCGCACACGGTCGGCTTCGTCGATCTGGCGGTGCCGTCGGCGCCGGTCGGGCTCGGCGCGGTCGACGTCGCGGCCACGATCAGCCACGGCAACGGCGAGCCGACCTCGGTGGCGATCACGCCCGACGGCCGCTACGCGCTGGTGACGGTGAAGGACCCGACCGATCCGATCGGCAGCGCCGATCCCGGCGCGCTGGTGTTCATCGAGGTCGCGACGCGCACCATCGCCGGATCGATCGCGGTCGGGGTCGGCCCCGACAGCGTCCACGTCACGCCCGACGGCTCGCGCGCGGTGATCGCGATCGAGGACGAGGAGGACGCCGATGGCAACGGCGTCGCCCAGGCCCGCCCCGGCAGCGTCCAGATCGTCACGATCGACGCCGCGATGCCGAGCCTGTCGACGGTGGCGACCATCGCGCTGGCGCCGACGACCGGCAACCTGCCGACCGATCCGCAGCCCGAGCTGATCGACATCACGCCCGACGGCACCACCGCGATCGTCTCGCTGCAGGAGAACAACCTGATCGCGGTGATCGATCTCGCCACCGCCACCGTCGTCCGCTACATCGACGCCGGCAGCTCGATCCACGGCGCCGCCGACCTGATCTCCGACGGCAACCACGGCCTCACCGCCACCGGCTTCGTCGGTCAGCTCCAGCCCGACGGCGTGTGTCTGTTCGCGGGCGGCAGCCACTTCCTCACCGCCAACGAGGGCGACACGCCCAACGGCGCGTTCGGCGCGGGCACCTACGCCGGCGGCCGCGGCTTCTCGGTGTTCACCCTGGCGGGCGCGCGGGTCTACGACAGCGGCGACGCGCTCGAGCGCTACGCGCTGCGATCCGGCGCCTACCCCGAGGCGCGCTCGGGCAACCGCGGCATCGAGGTCGAGAGCTGCGCGACCGGCGTCTTCGGCGGCGCCGAGTACGGCTTCCTCCTCGCCGAGCGCGGCTCGGCAATGATCGTCGTCGATCTGACGATGCCGTCGGCGCCGGTGATCCGCCAGCTGCTCGGCGCGCCGATGCGGCCCGAGGGCGCGATCGCGATCCCGCACCGCAACCTGGTGGTGATCGGCGGCGAGGGCGACGGCACCGGTGGCGGGCTGTGGATCTACCAGGGCGTCACCGACCCGGCCGACGCCGTGCTCCGCGCCGACGTCTACGACGCGCGGTCCGACGCGATCCCGTTCAGCGCGCTCGGCGCCCTCGCCTTCGATCCGG
>JAYTAJ010000063.1:0-2180 GCA_043737575.1 Myxococcales bacterium
GTCGACATCGCCCACCCGAGCGACGCCGATCTCGACTTCTTCCTGAGCACGCCGAACGGCCTGTACGAGCTGTCGTCGGACAACGGCAGCACGGGCGACAACTACGTCGGCACGCTGTTCGTCGACACCGCCGGCAAGATCGGCACGACCGGGTTCACGACCGCGCCGTTCACCGGCCCCCACGGTCCCGAGTGGCCCCTCGCCGGGCTCGCCGGGATCCCGGCGGTCGGGACCTGGGAGCTGCGGGTGTTCGACGATCTGACGAACAACGTCGGCGAGCTGCGCGGCTACCAGCTGTTGCTGTGTCAGTGCGACGCCGCGTCGGGCGACTGCGAGGTCGGCCCGTTCGCGTGCCGCAACGGCGTCGACGACGACGGCGACGGCCTGATCGACTGCGCCGAGGCCGCGTGCGCGACCGATCGCGCGTGCCTGCCGCTGCCGCCAGCCGAGGTCGTGTGCAACGACGGGCTCGACGACGACGGCGACGGCGGCTTCGACTGCGCCGACAGCGACTGCGGCTGGGTGTGCGCGACGCTCGGCGCCACCTGCACCGGCGGCCGCCAGCTCCTGCGCTACGGCGCGATCGATCTGCCGCAGGGGATCGCGACGACCGCGGTGTCGCATCTGCACGCGCCGTTCCGGGTGACGCGCGGCGGCACGATCTTCCGCGCCGCGGTGCGGTTCAACGCGCTCCACACCTCCGACGACGACCTCGCGCTCTACCTGGCGTCGCCCGCGGGCACGATCCTCGAGCTCACCAGCGGCAACGGCAGCACCGGCGACAACTACGTCGACACCGTGTTCGTCGACACCGCGAACGCGACGATCGGCTCGACCGGCTTCAACGTCGCGCCGTTCACCGGGCGGTATCGCCCCGAGCAGCCGCTGTCGTTGCTGGCGTTCGAGAATCCGCTCGGGCTGTGGTGGGCCCAGCTGCGCGACATCACCGCGGCGACCGACGGCGGCGGCTGGAGCGAGCTGTCGCTCGGGCTGTGCGTCATCCCGCCGTGATCACGCCCGCCACCACACCAGCGCCGCGCTCGCCGCGCCCGCCGCCGCCGCGCACATATATATAGAGGTGTAGCCGTAGGCCCGGGCGACCGGCCCCAGGGCGAAGGCGGCGATCACGATCCCGGCGCCGAACGCGAAGGTGAACGCGGCGATCGCGTGGCTGCGCGAGCCGCCGCTGCGCTCGACCGTCAGGGCTTGCAGGGTCGGGTAGTAGATGCCGTGGCACAGGCCGTAGCCGAGGCCGATCGCGATCAGGTGCCAGCGCGCGCCGAGCTGCGACATGCCGATCAGCGCGAGGGTGTGGCCGATCAGCGCGGGCGTCGCGGCGACCCGGCGGCCGACCCGATCCGACAGCGTGCCGATCGTCAGCCGCGTCGCCACCGCGGCGACGACGTACGCGACGAAGAACCCGGTCACCGTCGGCACGCCGACCTTCGGCCCGTAGTCGGCGAGGAACGTCCAGATCACGCCGAAGCCGATGCCCGCGAGCGCGGTGGCGATCAGCACGATCGCGGCGGCCCGGCGCGGCGCGGCGGCGTCGTCGGGGCGGCGCGGCACCGCGGGCAAGGTGATCGCGACCGCGGCGGCGGCGAGGCCGCTGACGATCCCGGCTCGCCACACCCACGGCCAGCCCGCGTGATCGTGGATGACCTGGGCCAGCGCCGGGCCGATCGCCTGGGCCACCAGCGTCAGGATCCCCGACACCCCGAGCGCCTCGCCGAGCCGGCCGGGCGGCGCGATCTCGGCGACGAACGACGCGGCGCCGACCATCAGCGCGGCGAGGCCGAGGCCTTGGACCGCGCGCGCCGCGGTGTAGCCGACCAGCTCCGACGCCAGCGCGAACGCCAGCGCGCCGAGCGCGGTCACCACGCAGCCGGCGCTGATGACGCGGGCGTAGCCGAACCGCGCGGTGAGCCACGCGATCACCGGGAAGCCGACCAGCGCCGCGCCGTTGAACGCGCCCATGACGATGCCGATCTCGTGCTTGTCGTAGCCGGCGTCGCCGAGGAAGCGCGGCGCGATCACGAACAGGTTGGCGACCGCGGCGCCGAGCATCAGCGTCACCGTCACCCGCACCAGCGCGGGCGACCACAGCGGCGCGAGCGCGGGCGCGGCGTCGGTCACGTCGGCCAGGGCGCCGAGCCGAGCTCCTCGCCCACGCCGTCGAT
>JAYTAJ010000064.1:0-2175 GCA_043737575.1 Myxococcales bacterium
AGCTCGTCGGGGCCGAACCAGCCCGCGTCGACGATCTCGCTGCCGTCCGCGACGATCTCGCCGCCCGCCCAGCGCGCGGTGAAGCCGATCATCAGCGAGTTGGTGAACGGCCACGGCTGGCTGCCCGCGTAGCGGACGTCGGCGACCGCGATGCCGGCCTCCTCGTGGATCTCGCGGGCGACGCACGCCTCGAGGGACTCGCCGACCTCGACGAAGCCGGCCAGGCAGCTGTGGAACGCACCCGGGAAGCGGGCGTTGCGCGCGAGCAGCGCCTTGCCGTCGCGCTCGACCAGCGCGATCATCGCGGGCGACAACCGCGGGTAGTGGGCGAGCCCGCAGGTCGCGCACACCCGGGCCCGCTCGAGGGTCGAGCGCGCGGTCGCGGTGCCGCATCGCCCGCAGTAGCGGTGGTGATCGTCCCAGACCGTGAGCGCCAGCGCGCGGCCGGCGATCGCGAAGTCGTCGTCGGGGAGCGCGCCGTAGAGCTGACGCAGCACCACCAGCTCGGTGCCGTCGGGCGCCGCGTCGGCCTCGGCCAGGGCGCGCGCGAAGCACGGCACGTCGCCGTCGTGGCCGAGGAAGATCCAGGCGTCGTTGGCCGGATCGATCGCGAGCTCGGGCACGGCGGGTCGATCGCCGTCGCGCACGATCGCGAGGCTGGCGCCGCGCACGACGTAGCTGCGCGCGCGCTCGCACGGCGGCGGCTTCACGCCCGGGACGAACGCGGTTCGCGGCGGCATGACCGCACGCTAACGCAAATCCCACTTGAGTTGACCCCGTCTCCCTCGGTCCTGCGCCCGGGGGCTGCGTTGCGCCACTCCGGTACTCGCCTCCTTTGCCTCAGCAAAGTCGGCTCCGTTCCTCGGTCGCGCCTTGCCCGCGGGCACATGCCCTTCGCGATCCGGGGATCACCTCAAGTGGGCTTCGCGTTAGCAGGCGCGCGGGAGCTACGCGAAGGCCGGCCAGATGACGATCGCGGTCGCGCCGATCAGGAGGCCACGGCCGACGAGCACGCGGCCGCGCTCGCTCGCGATCCCGACCAGCGCGACGACGTCGTGGGCGCCGCCGCGCAGCCGCCACAGCCCCGGCCCCGCGCCGAGGCACGCGATCGCCACCGCGATCTGCGCGGGCACGCTCGGCGGTCGCGCCAGGATCGCCAGCGGCCACACCGCCGCGACCAGGAAGATCTCGGCGAGCACCACCACGCCCACTCCCCAGCGGAAGCCGGCGAGGCAGGCGAGGGCGCCGATCGCCAGCACCGCGGCGATCTCGGGGCTGTTCGCGTGGGACTGGAGCGGGAGTGCCGCCAGCGCCGAAGCCAGACCCGTCGCCGCCACCCAGCACTCGCTCCGTCGCATGGATTCCGAGGACATCCGATGATTGTACGCGTCGAAGTACAATTGTCGCGCGAATTGTATGGTGACGCTGACAATTGTCACGCCACCCCTTACCTCGCATGCCGCGGCCCTTCGTGGCACGCTGCGTCGCATGACCTGGATGCTGATCAAGCTGGCGATCCGCCTGGTGGTGTTCGTGGGCGTGTTCTGGCTGGCCGCCAAGAAGAACCCCAAGATCCGCATCCAGCCGCGCTGGGCCATACCGCTCGTGGCGGGCGTGTTCGCCGTGTTCAACGTCGGGCTCTACTGGCTCTTGAAGCCGGTGCTGAACGTCGCGACGTTCAACGTCGCCTGGTTCGCGATGCCGCTCGCGCTGAACCTGATCTTCCTGCTCGCCACCGTGCGCGTGTTCCGGACCAAGAAGTGGCTCGAGATCGACGGCGTCCTCGCCACCCTCTGGATGGCCGGGATCCTCACGGCGATCCACTGCCTGCTCTACGCCGGCCTCGACTACATCCCTGCGCACACTTGATCGCTGCACCCGGTGCGTCGGGCGCGGTGATCGACGCCTGATCGGGCGGGTCTCGAGAACCCGTCCTCTCCGACTGACCCATCATTCCCGACCGGGCGGGCGACGACTACGACGCGATTTCGCGGAGCGAGCGAAGCAGCTCGCGCGCCTGATCGGCGAACTCGGCCGCGTTCTTCATCGACTGGCGGATCAGCTCGTAGGAGGCGCGCGGCACCTGGTGCGAGTACTGCTCGAACTCGCCCTCCGACGCCATGACCTCGATGCGCAGGCTCGAGAGCACGTCGTTGAGTGACGTCACCATCTCGC
>JAYTAJ010000065.1:0-2175 GCA_043737575.1 Myxococcales bacterium
AACGGCGACGGCGGCGGCATCGGTGAGCCGGGTGATCCGGGCGAGCCGGGTCGCGACACGTACCTCACCGGCCCCGGCCTGGTGATCGAGCTGCTCGACGCGGAGGTCGCGGGTGGCGTCGCGACGGCGACGGTGAAGATCACGGACGCCGAGGGTGTGCCGCTCGATCGCGACGGCCGCTACACCGACGGCGCGGTGAGCCTGAGCTTCGTGATCGCGCACCTCGGGGTCGACGGCGATGGCGATCCGGGCCAGTACACCGCGTACACGACCAACGCGATCGGCCAGGCCGCGGGCGAGTCGAGCGGGACGTTCGCCGAGGTCGGCGTCGCCGAGGGCACCTATCGCTACACCTTCGCGACCGCGGTCACGCCCGCCGACGCGACCCGCACGCACACGGTCGGCGTCTACGGCTCGCGGACCTTCGCCGAGGTCCGCCACGGCGACGACGACACGTTCGACTTCGTGCCCAGCGGCGCCGCGGTCACGGTGCGCCGTGCGGTCGTCGACGACGGCGCCTGCGCGCAGTGCCACGACCAGCTCGCGCTGCACGGCGGCGCGCGCAAGAGCATGGCGCTGTGCGTGACCTGCCACACCGGCCAGTCGATCGACCCCGAGAGCGGCAACACCGTCGACATGCGCGTGATGATCCACAAGATCCACAAGGGCAACACCCTGCCCAGCGTCGCCGCCGGCGTGCCGTACCAGATCATCGGCTTCAACGGCGCGGTCCACGACTACTCGACGGTCGTGTACCCGCACTCGGTCCCGAACTGCGTGACCTGCCACCGCGAGCCCGAGGCCGCCAACGCCGCGTACTGGAAGACCAAGCCCACGGTCGCGGCCTGCGCGTCATGCCACGATCAGATCACCTTCACGCCGCCGACCCAGCCCTGGCAGCAGCGCCACATCGGCATGATCGAGGCGACCGACGATTGCTCGCTGTGCCACGGCGCGACCTCGGGCGTCGCGCCGATCGTCGCGCGCCACCTGGTGCCCGAGCTCGATCCCGGGCGGGTCGAGCCGCTCATCACGATCCAGTCGCTGGTGAACGGCGGCCCCGGCCAGACGCCGACGGTCACGTTCACCGTCGAGCTGCCCGCGGGCACGCCGCGCAACATCCGGACCAGCCCGCTGCCATCGCTGCGCGCGACGTTCGCCGGGCCCAACACCGACTTCGCGCGCTACTGGCAGGCGACCATCCAGGGCACGGGCGCGACGGGCACGCTGGTCGACGTCGATCCCGCCAACGGCGTGTTCGCGTGGACCGCGGCGGCGGCGTCGGCGATCCCGCTCGACGCCACGGGCAGCTTCACCGTCGGGTTCGAGTACTACACCGTCTACGTCGATCCCGATCCGACTCGGCCGCCGTGTCCGCCGACCAGCAAGACCAGCTGCCGGATCGCGGGCACGCCGCCGCGGTTCGCGTTCGCGGTGACCGGCACGACCGCCACCCCGCGCCGCACCGTGGTCGCGACCGAGAACTGCAACGGATGCCATGATCAGCTGTCGTTCCACGGCGGCGGTCGCGAAGACCCGCAGTACTGCACGCTCTGCCACAATCCCAACAACGTCAATGACGAGCGCATCGCGCGACTCGAGGGCACCGATCAGCCGTATGTCCACAGCGTGCATCTCAAGAAGATGATCCACGGCATCCACATGGGCGAGCGGCTGACCCAGGCCTACGTGCTCGGCGCCAACCCGACCCCGTCGACGACCAACCCGGCCGGCACCCAGGAGGACTTCGCCGAGGTCCGGTACCCGAGCGACGCCGCGAACTGCAAGAGATGCCACGTTGGCACCACCTACCGACTCCCGCTGTCCCTGCCCGGACTCCTGCCGACGTTCGATCAGGTCTTCGCGTGCAACGAGGATCCGGCGCTCGACACTGACAACCTGTGCGAGCCCTTCAGCGCGGCGACGCCGCTCACCAACCTGTTCGTCCCGATCGAGACGATCACCTACCAGCCCGAGGCGGCGGCGTGCCTGGGCTGTCACGACGCGGCGTACGTCGGGGCTCACGCCATCGTGATGACGACGACGACGGGCATCGAGAGCTGCGCGACCTGTCACGGACCGGGCGGCGCCTACGACGTCGACCGGGTCCACGGGCTGGAATGACGGGTGCGCGTCGTCGCCGCGATGCTGCTCGTCGTGATCGGCTGCGCCGAG
>JAYTAJ010000066.1:0-11626 GCA_043737575.1 Myxococcales bacterium
CGCGATGTCGGCCTGGACCGACGCTTGCTCTGTTGCCGCCACGATGCCGATCGTGGGATATCGAATGCACGGGTTCATGGGCGCAGGCGATCGCAACGACTCGGCGGCTGAGCGGGACTTCTATCGGCGACTGCTCGATCTGGGCACTGCCGCCGATCCCGAGCCGCTGCTCGATCAGGCGCTGGCGCTGATCGTCGAGGCCAGCGGCGCCCAGGTCGCGTACCTCGAGCTGCGCGACGACGACGACGCGGCGCCGCGCTACTGGCGCGCCCACGGCTGCACCGACGACACCCTGGCGTCGATCCGGGCGTCGATCTCGCGCGGCATCATCGCCCGCGCGCTCGCCGAGGGTCAGACCCTGGCGACGCCGTCGGCGGTCGCCGATCCGTCGTTCCGCGATCAGCCGAGCGTCCTGCGCAACACCATCCAGGCGGTGCTGTGCGCGCCGATCGGGCAGCCCGCCGCAGGCGTGGTGTACCTGCAGGGTGGGGAGGCCAGCGAGCGCTTCACCGCGCGCAACCGCGACGCGATCGAGGTCTTCGCCCGCCACCTCGCGCTGGTCGCCGATCGGCTGCGGTCGTCGCGCGACGGCGCGGCCCCCGTCGATGCCACCCGCGCGATCCGTGCCCGCTTCGCGTGCGACGCGATCATCGGCCGGTCCGAGGCGCTGGCCCACACGCTGCGCGAGGCCGCCCAGGTCGCGCCGCCGCCGATCAGCGTGCTCGTCACCGGTCCGTCGGGGACCGGCAAGTCGCTCCTCGCGCGGGCGATCGCCGCCAACAGCGCGCGGGCGGCGGGGCCGTACGTCGATCTCAACTGCGCCGCGATCCCCGAGGCGCTGCTCGAGGGCGAGCTGTTCGGCGCCGAGCCGGGCGCGTACACCGGCGCCACCCGCCGCATGCCCGGCAAGGTCGCGGCCGCCCACGGTGGCACCCTGTTCCTCGACGAGATCGCCGAGCTGTCGCTGGGCGCGCAGGCCAAGCTGCTCCAGCTGCTGCAAGAGCGCCGCTACTACCCGCTCGGCGCGACCGCCGCGGTCACCGCCGACGTCCGCGTGATCAGCGCGACCAACGCCGACCTCAAGGCCCGGGTCGCGGCGCGCAGCTTTCGCGAGGATCTGTACTACCGCCTCGCGGTGATGACGATCGCGATGCCGACGCTCGATCAGCGCCGCGACGACATCGCCGTCCTGGTCGAGCAGTTCTGCGCCGAGGCGTGCACGCGCAACCAGCTGGCGCCGCTGCGCCCGACCCGCCGCGCGCTGTTCGCGTGTCGCGAGGCGAGCTGGCCCGGCAACATCCGCGAGCTCGGCAATGCGATCGAGGCCGCGGTCGCCCGCGCCAGCTTCGAGCGCGCGGTCGCGGTCGACGCCCACCACGTCTTCCCCGCGGCGCCGGGCGAGGACGCCGCGCCGACCTACCGCGAGGCGACCCAGCGCTTCCAGCGCCGCTTCGTCGAGGACGCCCTCGGCCGTCACGACTGGCACATCACCCGCACCGCGCTCGAGCTCGATCTCAACCGTCAACACCTGCACGATCTGATCGCGTCGCTCGGCCTGCGCCGCCCGGAGCGATCATGAGCCGCGAGGAGCCCCGCATGGCCACCACCCGCTTCGACGTTCACGCCGCGCCCGCGTACCTGAAGCAGGTCCTCGGCAAGGATCACTGCGAGGTCTGGCTGTCGCAGCAGGCCGCGAAGACCTACGACCGCGTCCGCTTCGCGACGCTGCACCTCGACCTGACGCCAGCGAAGGCGGCGGCGGCCAAGGTCGAGCTCGACGATCACGCCGACGACGGCGGCCTCACCACGCTCGACGACCGGGTCGCGGTCGGCGCGGTGTACCTGACCGAGGCGCTGTGGCAGGAGCACAGCGAGCGCGGGCTGATCGAGCCGGCGCCGCGCGGCGAGGAGGCGTGCCAGACCCAGGCGCGGGTCTACATCGATCGCAAGGCCGGCAGCCCCGAGGTGGTGCGCCGCTACTACGGCTTCGTCGCGAAGCTGCAGAAGCTCGACGGTCGGTTCGCCGCGTTCGCGGTCTACCAGCACTCCGACGCGCTCGGCGGACCGGGTCGCCAGCTGTGGATCGATCGCGACGATCGCGCGCAGTGCGACGACGTCGAGCTGGCGCCGTCGCCCAAGCCGGGCGATCAGGTCGCGCTGTTCCTGTCGTGGGACTTCGCGGGCGCGAACGGACTGTCGGCGGCGAAGATCCCGCGCGGCCTCGGCGCCGGCCGGCGGTTTGGCGGCGGAGACCAGTAGTGGTCGCGCCGACCTTGTGCGAGCTGCAAGGCAGCCGCCCGCGCGTGAACGTCTCGATCGTGCGGCCTGACGTCCAGCTCTCGCTGGTCCACGACAAGCTGACCGCGGTGAGCCTGCTCGCGGGCAAGCGTCCAGACCTCGAGGCCTACGTGAAGGCGCTCGGGGACTGCGCGTGGCGCGGTCGCGGCGGGCGCACGCTCGAGCTGATCGCGCACTCGACCCAGCGCGATTGCCTGCTGAACTGGAACGGCTGGTTGATCGGCCTCGACGAGGGCGCGATCAAGCGGCTCGGCACCGCGGTGAAGAACGTCGAGCACCGCAACCTCGAGCGGGTGCGCCTGATCGGCTGTCGCACCGCGCGCACCACGCCCGGCATCGCCGCGATGAAGCTGATCCGCAAGTATCTCGGCGTCGCCGTCGAGGGGACCAAGGATCTCGTCGACGCCACCCACTTCACGCGCACCGGCTGCAAGCCCGAGATGCTGATCGACGTCGACCACGCCCACCCGATCCCGCTGCGCTTCCCCGCGGCGCTGCCCGAGGCGGTGCCCCTCGACGCCGCGCGCCTGGTCCGGGTCGCGCCGTCGGTGCCGCCGAGCGCGCGCCGTCGGATCCGCTCGACGCTCGCCGAGCTGCAGCTGCTGCTCGCGCCCACCGCGTCGCCGCGCGAGACCTGGTCGATGCCCGGGCTCCTGACGCGCCCCGCGCTCGAGATCCTCTACCGCGTCGAGCCAGGCCGCGTCGTCGTCGCCCACGTGCTGTTCCAGTGGCGCCACGTCCGGGTGTTTCCGATCGGCAGGCCGGGCGGGATCATCTTCTCGGTGCCGCCCGGATTCCGCGACCACCTGCGGTCGAACCCGGCCCACCGCGCGATCATCGACGCGGCGTCGGCCGATCCGTGATCGCGCAGCGCGCGCCGTTGACGAACGATCGGCTGCGGGGTGGTCGCGCGTTCTCGACCGCGAGGAACACCAGCAACAGCTCCTCGGTGGTGTTGTCCCAGTTGGCGCCGCGGGTGAGCCGCGGGCGGCGCAAGGTCGGCGTCTCGGGATCGCCCTCGCGCTCGACGTCGTCGGTCCACTCCTGCAGGTTGCCCGCGAGATCGAGCACGCCGTAGGGGCTGACGTCGTCGGGATGCGACGCCACCGCGGCCGGGACGTCGCGGTCGATCGCGGTCGGCGACGGGGTGCGCGGCGTGATCCACGGCAGGTTGCGGCGCGGCGCCGGGTTGGGCTGACCGTCGACGATCAGGCCGCCGCGGAACGCCTTCTGCCACTGCGCGCTGGTCGGCAGCTCCTTGCCGAGGAAGCGGCAGTAGGCGCGGGCGTCGAACCAGTCGATGCCGCCGCGCGCGAAGGTGGCGCCGCTCGCGACCGCGAGCTCGGACGGGTACGAGTCGGCGCGGACGTCGTGGACGCTGGTCATCGCCGCGAACGCCGCGAAGCCGCCGTTGGTGATCTCGGTGCGATCGATCCGGAAGCCGTCGAGCTCGATCGTGTGCTCGCGCGGCGGCTCGCCGTACTCGCGCGACGGCAGCGGTGGCACGCCCGCGCCGCCGAGCACGAACCGGCCCGCGGGGATCGCGATCGTGTCGAAGCGCGTCGCGGCGCAGGTCGGCACCGCGAGGCGGATGAGCGGTCGCGGCCCCAGGCGGCGCGCGTAGCCGGGCAGGCGCCGCAGCGGCACGATCGATGGCGGGCAGCGCTCGCCGTCGCGGCCGCGGCCGTCGATCAGCACGAACGCGTCGCCGCCGCGGGCCTCGAGCTCCTCGACCCGCGCGCCGTCGGCGAAGCGGACCGCGCCGCGCTGCACCCGCGCCGCGGCGATCGGCGGACCCGGGCCGTCGGGATCGTCAGGCGACGGATCGTGGAGCGTCCACGTCAGCGCCGGCAGCGCGGTCGGGTCGAGCGCGACCGCGACCTGGGCGCCGGTCGCCGGATCGCGCTGCCACTCGAACGGCGCGAGCGCGAGCGTGACCCGGCCGAGATCGCGATCGCGCAGGCTCTCCTCGTGGGCGCGGCGGGCGCGCTCGTCGCGCCAGCGCTCGGCCAGGATCGCGGTGGTCGCGAGCGCGATGACGACCGCGCCCGCGATGGCGGCGCGGCGGACTCGCACCACGTGGCGCGACCGCGCGATCAGGCGGCGCGGCGTCCACGCGGCGTCGGCGCGGCGCGCCCACTCGGCGTCGAGCTCGTCGGCCAGCCCGCCGCAGTCGTCGACCGCGCGCAGCTGCCGCGCGGTGAGCAGCGCGGGCGCGTCGACCCGCGACTCGCGCAGGTGGAGGCGGACCCACTCGGCGGCGCGGCGGCGATCGAGATCTTGCACCGTCAGCCACGCCTCGATCCGCGGCACCAGGCTGTCGTGGACCAGCTCCCAGGTCGCGGCGCCATCGACGCCACCGCGCCGCACGATCAGGCGGTGATCGCCGAGCTGCGTCAGCACCCGGCGCACCGCGTCGTCGCCGCGTCGCGGGCCGACCCGATCGATCAGCTCGGCCTCGCCGCGCACCGCCCGGGTCTGGGCCGACGCCACCAGCGTGACGAACAGCTCGCGGGCGATCGCGCGCTCGTCGAGTGACAGCGCCGCCAGCTTGCGGTCGAGATCGTCGGCGAGGATCGCGTCGAGCCCGCCGAGGCGGTGGTAGTGCGCGAGCGTCAGCGCGGCGTCGCGCGGCCCGCGCTGTCGCCACAGCGCCTCGCCGATCAGCTGCAGGTGCGGCGGGTAGATCGCGTCGCCGTCGCCCCAGCCCAGGCTGGCGCCGAGGGCGCGACCCGCGCGCCCCAGATCGTCGAGCAGCGCGGTCACCAGCGCCGGCGTCAGCGCGACGCCGTGCTCGGCGAACGGCCCGAGCAGCGCCGCGCGGGCGCCGCCGCGATCGAGCGGGCCCAGCCGCACCAGCGGCACGCCGCGGGCGAGGACGGGGCTCGCGGCGACGACGCGGGCGACGAAGTCCTCGCGCACGCCGAGCACGATCGCGACGTCGGCGCGCGCGTCGATCAGCGCGTCGAGCGCCGCGTCGCCGAGCCAGGCCTCGACCTGATCGAGCACGATGATCATCCGGCCGCGGTGGCCGTCGAGCGCCGCGAGGCACGCCCGCGCGTCGTCGCGATCGCCGACGTAGCGGCTCGGCGTGCCGCTGGCGTCGAGGTACGGCACCAGCCCAGCGCGCAAGAGCGACGTCTTGCCCGTGCCCGACGGCGCCGCGACCACGACCGGCCGCCCCGCCTCGAGCTGACGGGCCAGCGCGACCACGTCGGCCTCGCGGCCGTGCAGCCGGCCGCGATCGTGCTCGGTCAGCGGCACGAGGTGGCGGAACGGCGGCGGCGGCCCCGCGGCGGCCGGCTGATCGGGATCGCCGCCCGCGAGCGCGCGCGCGAAGTCGATCGCGCTCGGCCGCTGATCGGGATCGATCGCCAGGGCGCGCGCCAGCGCGGTCCGCACCGCGGCGTCGTCGATCGCGTCGAGCGGCGGCACCAGGTCGTCGGCGCCCGCCCGCTCCCAGCCGGTCAAGAGCCGCACCAGCACCAGCGCCGCCGCGAAGACGTCGGACCGCGGGCTGACCTGCCACGCCGCGAGCTGCTCGGGCGCCATGTACGCGCGGGTGCCGCCCACCGCCTCGGCCGCGCCGTCGGTCGCGCGCAGTCGGGTCAGGCCGAAGTCGATCAGCACCACCCGCTCGCCGGCCTCGTCGTCGACCACCAGCGCGTTGCTCGGCTTGACGTCGGCGTGGATGTGGCCCGCGGCGTGGACCGCGGCGAGCCCGCGCAGGAGCTGCGCCGCCAGCGCGATCGCGCGCGGCGCGGGGACCGGACCGGCCTCGGCGAGCTGCTGCAGCGTGCGGCCCGCGAGCAGCTCCATCGCGAAGTACAGCCGATCGCCGGTCGTCACGCCGGCGTCGAGGATGCGGACGACGTTGCGATGATCGAGCGTGCCGATCGCGCGGATCTCGTCGCGGAACAGCCGCCCGGCCTCGTCGTCGGGATCGAAGTCGCGGTGCAGGACCTTCACCGCGACCGCGCGATCGACGTCGATCTGCTGGGCGCGATACACCGTGCCGAACCCGCCGCGGGCCAGCACCGCGTCGAGCCGCAGCCCGCGTCGGATCGTGACGCCGACCAGCTCGTCGTCGTCGGCCGTCGTCATGACCGCGGGGGGCGGCGCCGCGGCTTGCCCTTGCCCGCGCCGCGCGGCGGCAGGCGGAGCCCGAGACCGTCGACGTCGAGCCGACCGGCGGCGACCTGCTCGCCGCGCTTGCTCAGCAAGATCGTCGGGTACTCGCCGCGCGACGCCTCGACCAGCGCCGCGCCCTCGAGGACGCGGACCAGATCGAGCACGTCCTTCTGGGTCCAGCCGCGCAGGCTGCCGCGGCCGGGCATGTCCTCGAACCGCGGATCGTCGTCGGCGCCGACCGCGAGCGCGGCGAGCCGGGTCCGACCGAACCGTCCGCGCAGCGTGCCGCACAGGCCGAGCAGCGCGACCACCGCGGCGCGGCCGCTGTCGTCGAGGCTGTCGCTGCCGGTCGCGATCGCATCGCACACGTCGCACGCGCCGCACCGCCGCCCGGCGTCGAGCCAGTCGACGTCGCCGAAGTACGCCAGCATGATCTGACGGCGGCACCGCGCGGTCCACGCGTAGTCGACCATCGCGCGCAGCTTGCCGCGCTCGAGCTCGGCGCGCCGCGCGATCGCCTCGACGTCGAGGGCGGGGTAGGTGCCGGGCTCGGGCCGCACCGCGATCCAGCCGGTGCCGTCGGCGCTGAGCAGGCCGTGGCGCTCGAGGATCCGCAGCGCCGCGCCGACCGACGACGCGTGGGGCTCGCCCGGCAGCCGCTTGGCGAGCACGTCCTCGCCGGCCGCGTCGTTGACGCCGAGCTCGGGCTCCTCGCGCAGCAGCTTCCACAGCCCGCGCAGCACCTCGGCGCTTGGGTACGACGCGTCGATCAGGAACTCTTGCAGCCGCACGTCGCCCGCGCCGAACAACAGCACGCACCGGGTCGGCCGACCGTCGCGGCCGCCGCGCCCGCACTCCTGGTAGTACGCCTCGGGGCTGCGCGGGATGTCGGCGTGGACGACGACGCGGATGTCGGACTTGTCGATGCCCATGCCGAACGCGTTGGTCGCGACCACCGCGTCGAGCTGGTCGGCCATGAACTTGTCCTGGGCGTCGTCGCGGGTCTTGTCGTCGAGCCCGGCGTGATAGACGCGCACCCGCATGCCCGCGCGCTTGATCGCGTCGGCGTACTTCTCGGCGTTCTTGCGGGTCGCCGCGTAGATCAGGGCCACGCCGCTGTCGCGAGTGCGCGCCAGCTGCACCAGCCGCGTCATCTTCTCGTCGATGCCGCGGACCCGCTCGACCGCGTAGCTCAGGTTCGGCCGATCGAAGCCGCGGACGTGAAAGCGCGGCGCCACCATCGCCAGCTGCACCGCGATGTCGGCGCGGACCTCGGGCGTCGCGGTCGCGGTGAACGCCGCCAGCCGCGGCGGCCGCAGCGCGCGCACCGCCTCGCCGAGGCGGCGGTAGTCGGGGCGGAAGTCGTGGCCCCACTCGCTGATGCAGTGGGCCTCGTCGATCGCCAGCAGCTGCAGCCGATCGCCGCAGGCGCGCAGCGCGTCGACGAACCGCGGGCTCTTGAACCGCTCGGGCGCGACGAACAAGAGCGTGTACGTCCCGACCCGCAGGCCGTCGAGGATCTCGCGCTGCTCCAGGGACGATGCCGCGCTGGTCAGCGCCGCCGCCGCGACGCCGCGGGCTCGCAGCGCGTCGACCTGATCCTTCATCAGCGCGATGAGCGGCGACACCACCAGCGTCACGCCACCGCGCGCGCCCAGCACCACCGCCGGCAGCTGGTAGCACAGCGACTTGCCGGCCCCGGTCGGCATCACCGCGATCACCGGGTGGCCGTCGAGGACGTCGGCGATCACGTCGGCCTGCCCCGGACGCAGCGTCGCGAACCCGAACACGCTCGCGAGCGCGTGATCGAGCGCTCCCAGGGGCGCGGTCTCGGTGGCAGGCATCACAATCGGCGCACGCTAGCACCGCCCCATGACGCGGGCGCGCCACCGTGCACAGTGGGCGGGCGCCAGCGCGCAGGCGTTGCGCAGGCGCTCGCGGTCGTTGAGGATTCACCACCGTCGACGACCGCAAGTGGCCGCGATCGCCGATCAAAAGCGTGGGCGTCCGGACGGCACGCGCGCTGCAATTCAACCGGGCATGCGTCGTTCTCGTGCCCTCCTCGTCAGCGTGCTCCTCACGATCTCGACGAGCGCGTTCGCAGGACCGCACCTCGAGGCCATCGACCACGATCAGCCGCGCGGCTCGGTCGCGCGCATCGCCGCGCAGCCGCGGCCGTCCGATCCGGTGATCGACGAAGCGATCACGCCGGCCAAGGACGATCTCGCCCGCGTCGACGGCGTCGAGGCGGCGCCGCCGTCGAACCGCCGCAGCAAGATCATCTCGGCCGCGGGCACCGCCGCGATCTACGGCGCGCTGTACGGATGGCTCACCGCGGCGTGGTGGGTTCGCACCACCGACTCGAACGAGTTCCACATGCACGACGAGGGCTGGTTCGGCGCCAACACCTACGCTGGCGGCGCCGACAAGCTCGGCCACGGCTGGGGCAACTACGCCATGACCCGCGGCGTCGCGCAGATCCTGCACTACGGCGGCTGGAACCAGACCGGCAGCGCCGTCGTCGCTGGCGGCCTGTCGCTCGCGTTCTTCACGTTCTCCGAGGTCAAGGACGGCTACAAGCAGGAGTACGGCTTCTCCTACGGCGACATGATCGCCAACACCACGGGCGCCGCGATGGGCGTCGTGATGGAGCTGGTGCCCGAGCTCGATCGTCGCGTCGACATCCGCATCAGCTACAAGCCGTCGTCGCTCTACCTCGATCGCCTGAAGTCCGACGGTCCGTTCAACACCCCCGAGGACTACACCGGCCAGACGTTCCTCCTCGCGTACCACCTCGGTTCGATCGATCTGCTGCAGCGCCACGCCAGCTGGACCCGGTTCTTCGACGTGAACCTCGGCTACGCCGCGGTCAACTACAAGCCGATCCCGACCGACGGCAGGACCGCGCAGCAGGAGCTGTTCGTCGGCGGCTCGATCAACCTGCAGGCGGTCGCCGCGTCGCTGACCGGCAACGGCGCGGGCGCGGGCGCGCTCGACTTCGTCACCGAGGTCTTCCAGCCGCCGTACACCACGCTGCGCGCCGGGCAGCTCGATCGCACCGGCGTCCCCGAGCCCGAGGGCCCGACCTCGGTGCGCGTCAAAAACTGACGTCGACCCAGAGCGGCCAGTGATCGGAGATCGTGACGCTGCGCTCGACCTTGCCGGCCATGCACTGCACGCCGCGCGCGTAGATCGCATCGAGCCGCGACTCGATCACGCCGGCGAAGCGCTGGGTCGGTCCGAGCTCGGCGGTCGGCGTCGCGTAGCCGAGCTGGCGCATGTAGTCGTCGATCACCGGCGCCTGATCGCTGTCGACGACCGAGCCGACCGGCAGCTGCGGCACCGTGTCCTCGGCCCAGAGGTACGGGTTGGTGTTGAGGTCACCGCCGACGATCGTCGGCCACGGCGCGTCGAGCACCGCTGGCCGCATCTGCATGATGCGCTCGACCGCGTTGAGCCGGGTGTCGAGGTGCAGATCGATCACGTGCAGCACCGCGTCGCCGACGTGGACCTCGGCGCCGAGCGCGATGCGCGGCGCCTGGCTGATCGCGAGATCCGCGAACGGCAGCTCCATCACCTGCACCCGCTCGAGCGGCCACGGGCTGAGGATCGCCGGGCCGTGGGTGCCATGGCCCTCGATCCGCTCGGGCGCGTAGGCGTAGCCCATGCCCAGCGCCGCCGCGAGCCGCGACGCCCGCGAGCCGTCCTCGCCCGGATGCGACTCGATCTCCTGCAGCAAGAAGATCGCGCCGTCGGCCAGGCCCGGGGTTGCGCGGATCGCGCGGGCCAGCCCGTCGACGTCGGCGCCCTTCTCGACATTGAACGACACCACGCGGATCTTGGCGGGCGCGATCGACGGCGCGAACGCGGGCGGCGCGACCACCTCGGGCGCCATCGCGCCGTGGATGTCGGCGGCGTCGATCCACGGCGCGGTCGGCCCCAGATCCAGCGCGCAGCCCGCGAGCAGCAGCAGCCCCAGCCCGGCACGCATCAAAGCGTCACACCGAGACTGACACCGATCCACGGCGCCACGCCGCCCTTGCCGACGGTGCCCATCGCGAACGCGCGGAACAACACCCGCGTGCGCAGCTCGTACCCGCTGCTGAGCTCGGCGCCGATGCCGGTCGAGCTGGTCCCCGACCACTCGGGCACGGGCGAGGGCCGCTCGAGATGCACCAGCTGCGGACCGCCCTGCACGAACCAGCGATGGCGCGGCGTGCCGAGGAGATAGAGCGTCGCGTACGGGCTGATCGACGCGACGTGCTCGCCGTCGATCGCGAAGTACGACACCGTGCCGCCGATCGCGAAGCGCGGCCGCACCAGGTAGTCGTAGCCGAGGCCCCACAGACCGCCCTTGCCGAACAGCTCGACGTAGAGCGCGTGGCGACGCGGCGCGCGCGGCGCGGGTGGCGTGGTCGGCGCCGCCGCGGCGATCGTCGTCGGTGGCTCGGCGATCGCGGGCGCGGCGCGCGCGAGCGGCACGAGCAGGGCCCATGCCGCCAGACCGAGAGCGGCCGTGCGGAACCTCATCGCGCCACGATAACTGAACAACGCGCGAAGCCGCACACAAGAATCGTCGACCTGTCGAAGCGTGAACGGTTCCTGACGTCGCGGGCGCGACAAGCGCGCGAGATCGCGTGCGGTACGAGGCTTGCTGATGCCGTCGTCATGCGCCTCCGTCTGATGGCTCTCCTCTTCGCCCCCGCGGCCGCCTGCGTCGACGATCCGAACCTCTCCGAGCCGCCGGTCGTCGACAGCGGCAGGTATCACCACTTCGCCCAGACCGGGTGGATCATCCCCGCGACCTACGGCGAGGGCAACTCGACCGGCTTCGACTTCGACGACAACGGCGAGATCGACAACCAGGCGGGCGCGGTGATGGGCGGCCTGCAGGCCTTCGGCCTCGACGTGCTGACCGCGAACCGCGAGGCGTTCGCGAGCGGCGACCTCGTCGTGCTGCACAGCGTCCGCGCCGACTCGCTGGTCGACGACGCCAGCGCGTCGTGGCGGATCCTGAGCGGCCTCGCGGTCACGCCGCCGCGCTTCGACGGCACCGACCAGCTGATCGTCGCGGGCGAGAGTGGTCTGTTGTCGGGCTCGATCGACGACGGCGTCCTCGACGCCAGCTTCGGCGGCGTGACGCTGCGCGTGCCGTTCTTCCGCGATCAGGCCCCGCTGCTCGTGCCGCTGGTCGGCG